>DASQIQ010000125.1:0-10336 GCA_035631495.1 Micropepsaceae bacterium | reverse complement strand
CCCTCCTGCGTCGGCTTGTTGTAATAGGGCGCGACCGAAAGGGCCGCATCGGCTCCCACTTCCTTGGCGTGGCGGGTGAGTTCGATGGCTTCGCGGGTGGAATTGGAGCCGGCGCCCGCGATCACCGGTACGCGGCCAGCTGCGACCTGCACGCAAAGTTCCACAACGCGCATATGTTCCTTATGGCTGAGCGTCGGGGATTCGCCGGTGGTACCGACCGGAACCAGGCCATTGGTGCCTTCCGCGACCTGCCAGGCAATGATGTTCCGGAGCGATTTTTCGTCCAATTCACCATTTTTGAACGGCGTTATAAGGGCAGTAATCGAGCCCCTGATACGGTCGGTGGAGACTGTCATTCATCGATCCCAAGAACGATACTGCCGGACCTTAGCCCCCTGCCGATGCCTGCGCAAAGATTCGCTTTAACCGATTCACAATACCGGGAACCCCAGTGGCGGGATTCGTGCATCATTGTTATGGTTGCCGCGACTCCGCCGTTAGACAGCGGCGTGATCGGTAATCAGTAACGAGGCGGGGATTATCTTGCGCCGCAAATTCGAGTCCGTACGCCGTCGCGTTTTCCCGGCCGTGTTCATGGCCGCGCTCGGCGCGCCACTCGCGCAGGCACAAAACCAGGAAAGCCAACCGGCGCCCTCCGAAGTTGCCCCGGCCCCACCGGACGCGGTGTTCGACGCACCAGGCATGCCCGGCGTGCGCATGATGGCGCCGATACCGGATCGGGTGCCGACGCCCGATGCAGCGACCAATGCACCGGGTAAACCTGCTGCGCGCGTGGTGGCGCCGATCCAAAATCGGGTGCCTGTGCCCGTCCCCAAACCGGCAATCGACTTTGCCAGCACCAATTTGGGTGAGCATGCGCTTCTGCAACAGGCCTTCGCCGCGACGAGCCGCAGTTGGAACCGCGCTCGCCTGCTCGCCGCCCAGGCAGGAAATCCGATAGGAAGACTCATCATCGAATGGCGTTATGTGCTCGACGAGACGAGCGGCGCCAATTTCGAGACGATCAATGCCTTCCTGAACGAGCATCCGGGCTGGCCGCGCCGCGACGCGCTGATGATCCGTGCGGAAAGGGCGATGCCTGCGGATCTCGATCCTAGGGACGTCGTCGCCTGGTACGGCAATCGCTCGCCGCATTCGGGGACCGGAATGATCCGGCTCGGTGAAGCCTTGATGGCCTCCGGCAAGCGCGACGAAGGGGCCGCCCTGATCCGCAAGGGTTGGATCGACTACAACTTCTCACCCTTCGACGAGAACCAGATTGTTGCGGCGCATGGCGACCTGATCAGTCCGGCGGACCACAAGGCGCGGCTCGACCGTTTGCTGGCGCGCGACGATACCGCTGGCGCCACTCGCCAAATGCGACGCGTCGATGCCTCCACGCAACGCGTCGCGAATGTGCGGCTCAAGATCAAAGCCGGCAGCCCGAGTGCGGGCGTGAAAACGCTGGTTGCATCGCTTCCCGAATCCGCCCGCAACGATCCGGAATTGGTCTTCGAGGCCGCGCGCGCACTGCGCCGCCGCGGCGACGACGCAGCCGCCTGGGCTTTAATGGCCAACACGCCCACCAATAAGGAGGACCTCGTTCTTCCGGAGATCTGGGCGGCCGAGCGCGGAATCATGGCGCGCGATGCGTTGAAGGCCGGTAAGCCGGATCTGGCTTATCAGTTCGCTTCCAGGCCGGCGCTGGATGCGGATTCGGGCACGGCCTTCATGGAAGCCGAATTCCTGGCCGGCTGGATCGCCCTGCAGTCGCTGCACAAGCCCGAGCTGGCGCTCGACCATTTCGACAGGCTGGCAAAGGGAGTCACCTATCCCATCAGCGTCGCGCGCGCCCATTACTGGCTTGGCCGCACCGCCGAGGCGATGGGTGCACCGGCCGATGCGCTGGTGGAGTACCGCGCGGCGGCCCAGCACTCTGCCACCTTCTACGGGCAGCTCGCGGTCGCAAAAATCACCTCCAACCCAGTGCTCCATGTGGATGCGGTTGCTTCGGAAGCGACGCCCGTGGAGCGCGCCGCCTTCGAGGCGGATGATCGCGTCAAGGCTATTCGCCTGCTGGCCGATTTGGGCGACCGCAGCACGATGCGCCTTTTCGCGCTCAGCATCGCCAGCGATCCCCCGGAGCCCAGGCGGCTGCAAATGCTGGCGCAGCTGATGGAGGCCAGCGGCGATCCGGCCATGAGCGTCAGGGTGGCAAAAAACGCGAGCTATAGCGGTCTCAACCTCCTCTCCTATCTTCATCCGGTGGTGGCGACGCCGCAAATGCAGATGTCAGGCGGCGCGCCTGAGCCGGCATTGGTGCTTGGCCTAGCCCGCCAGGAGAGCGAGTTCGACGCGACGGCGGTCAGCAGCGCCGGGGCTCGCGGGCTGATGCAGTTGATGCCTGCCTCGGCCAAGCAAGCAGCGAAGATGCGCGGGATGGCCTATAGGCAGAACGATTTGACCGCCAATCCGTCTTACAACATGCAACTGGGCATGACGACGCTCGCCGAATATCTGGACCGCTGGAACGGCTCCTATGTGTTGGCGATCGCGTCCTACAATGCCGGACCGACCAATGTGCGCAATTGGATCGAGACCTATGGCGATCCGCGCGATCCCAGCGTGGATCCGATCGATTGGATCGAGTCGATTCCGTTTCCGGAGACACGCAATTACGTCCAACGCGTTATCGAGAATCTCGAGGTCTATCGCAACCGGCTGAGCAACACCGATCAGCGGCTTGGCATTCTGGCCGACCTGTATCGGCCGAGCGGCGTCGAGATTGCCGCGTCAAGGCCCGTGCCAGCACTGATCCTCGATAGCGCCACCGTAACGCCCGCGGCTGCAAAACCAGTGACTGGCGGTCAGTCCGCGCCGCGCTAGAGCATTTTCAGGCGAAGTCCCAGCTCGCTTGGCGCCACATATATTCCTGCGTGCAAAGAGCGTGGACGCGGTTCGCCGCAGCAAAATGCGGCAATTAGGAATCTAGAGCGGTTAGCGATTCAACTTGATCGGAAACCGCGCTAGTGCTTCAGCAACCACTCGCGGGCTTGACGCTGTGCTTCGGCGATCTGCACGGCGCTCATTTCGCGCGAAAGCTGTGCCCTCCAGGCCCGCGCTTCGTCGACGCCCTTCATCGCTGCAAGATTGAACCATTTGTGAGCAGCGACGTAATCGACGCCGACACCCTGTCCTGTCGAGTATGCCAATCCTAAACTGTAGAGCGCATCCGGACGCCCACTACGCGCTTCCGATTCGTAATTCGTAAGCGCATCGCATTCGAGGTAGGCCATGCGCGTGTCTCCCCTGACTTGTGCCGGCTCGCCGGCTCAACTATGGCCGGATGACCGGCCCCCCCACCGGATGAGCGCGTTCATTCAACGCCACCCGTGTGACGGAGCGATGATGGAAAGTTTTCTCCTAAAGGGGCGTTAACGTTGTCGAGGGGTTTTCTTAATGCGCGTTAGGATTTGTCCGTGCGCGTTGCCCGAAAAGAATCTTCATGGCAGCCGGGTCTTTGCCGATTTGATAATTGGGATCGCGCAGAGAGGCGCCCACTTGTGCGCCGCGCATCACAGCAGGACGCGCGGCCACACGTTCGAACCAAGCTTTGAAATTGGGAAAATCGTCGATGTTCTGACCCTGCCGCTTCCAATTGCGCGACCATCCCCAAGAGGCCATGTCCGCAATCGAATAATCGCCGGCGAGATAATTACGGCCCACAAGCCGCTTATCCATTACGCCGTAAAGCCGGTTGACCTCGTCGGTATAGCGGCCGACCGCATAGGGAATCTGTTCCGGCGCGTCGCCGCGGAAATGGTGGGCCTGTCCGGCCATTGGCCCGAGCCCACCGACCTGCCAGAACAACCACTGGTCGACCTCGACCCGGCGGCGTTCATCCTTGGGATAAAACTTGCCGGTCTTGCGCCCGAGATATTGCAGAATGGCGCCGGATTCGAAAATCGCGATCGGCTTGCCTCCCGGACCATCCGGATCGAGGATCGCGGGAATCCGGTTGTTCGGCGAGATAGCCAGAAAATGCGGCGCGAACTGCTCGCCGCGATTGATGTTGACCGGCTTTAGCTCATAGGGAAGACCACATTCCTCGAGCATGATGCTGATCTTCAGGCCGTTCGAAGTCGGCCAGAAATAGAGTTCGATCGGGCGCCGGCCTTTCGAGGAGCGGCTCTTGCGCGCCGGGACAGGCTTTTTTGCCACGCGCTTTGCGGCAATTCTCCGCGATTTTGCAGGGGAAGATGATTTTGAGGGCGCTGGGCGGATGCGCGCCTTCGAGCGGGCTTTCGGCATGAGATCCCCGACGGTTTCGAGAAACGCGCGTGCTTTAGCGCAAACCGGCTCAGGGCGGCAAATGCTGGGATAACGAAGCAGGGGACGGGAGAATGAAAGGGCGGCGGGCAGGCCGCGGCCCTCCGAAGAGGAACCGCGACCTATGCCTTACCACCCGAAAGCGCCTACATGGCTGGCGCTGCAGGAGCGGCGGCTTTTTTTGCCGGCCGGCGTTTGGCTTTTTTCGCTTTACGCGCAGGCTTCCGTGTTGCTTTCTTCGCAACTTTCCGCTTCGCGGTTTTCTTCTTCGCTTTGCGGCCGGCTTTCTTCGCGGTCTTGCGCGCCGGTTTCCTCGCTGCGGCCTTGCGAACCGTGGTCCGCTTCTTCGCAGCCTTCCTACGTGCAGGCTTTCTCTTTGCAGTCATCGGCATTGAAACGACTCCCTTTAGAGATCGGCCGGTACGACACGCACCGACCAAAAACGTTGAGAAATATGCGGAGGTTGTATTAACGAAGCAATACCAAGGCCTAAGCCCAAAATCCGCTGTCAATCGAAAAAACGAGAAACCCAGTATTTTATTATGTTTCAGAGCATCTTCCGGGTACGGACGAAAAAGTGCCCGTCGGGCTTGACATGGGCCCCAAAGGGCAAAAACGGACATTGCGGGACGAATCACCCCTCATCGGGCAGGTTCAGCCGGCGCCTCAAAATCGCATTTACGACCTGCGGATTCGCTTTTCCTTGGGTCGCTTTCATCACCTGACCGACAAACCAGGCGGCCGCTTTGGGTTTCGTTTTCACCTCTTCGCATTTGTCCGGATTGGCGGCGATGACGGCATCGACCGCGCTCTCGATCGCAGCTGTATCGGAGACCTGGCGCAGACCAAGCCTCTCTACAATCTCGCGGGGATCGCCACCCTCACGCCAAATGATATCGGTGAGCTCTTTAGCGATCTTTCCCGAGATCACATTCGACGCAACCAGCGAGACCGTCAGGCTTGCTGCTTTGGCAGAGATCGGCCCCGACGAGATCGTCAGGCCCGCTTTGTTAAGACGTCCGAAATATTCATTGTTCAGCCAATTGGCGGCGGCTTTAGGCTCCGCTCCTTCCCTCACCATCGCTTCGAAATAGTCGGCGGCTTCCTTCTCGCCCACGAGCACCGCGGCGTCGTAGGCGGAGAGCCCGGCCCGCGTGAAGCGCAGCTTCTTCTCGTCCGGAAGCTCGGGCAGAGCTTTGGCGAGCTCGTCCACCCAGGCCTGCTCGAACGTCAAAGGCAAGAGATCAGGATCAGGAAAATAGCGGTAATCATGCGCTTCCTCTTTGGAACGCATGGAGCGGGTCTCGCCGTTTTTTGAGTCAAACAGACGCGTTTCCTGACGAATGCCGCCGCCTGCCTCCAAGATATCGATCTGGCGCCGCGCCTCGAATTCCACGGCCTGAACGATGAAGCGCATCGAATTGACGTTCTTGATCTCGCAGCGCGTGCCCAGCGCGGCTCCCGGCCGGCGCACCGACACATTCACGTCGGCGCGCATCGAGCCGGCCTCCATATTCCCGTCGCAGGTGCCCAGATAGCGCAGGATCGCCCGCATCTTGCGCAGGAATGCCGCCGCCTCTTCCGAGGATCGCATATCGGGTCGGCTGACGATCTCCATCAACGCGACGCCTGCCCGGTTCAGATCGATATAGGTCAGATCCGGGTGCTGATCATGCAGGCTCTTGCCCGCATCCTGTTCGAGATGCAGGCGCTCGATGCCGACGCGGACAGACTCGCCACTGGCGAGGTCGATATGGATTTCTCCTTCTCCCACCACCGGCTGCTTGTATTGCGAGATTTGATAGCCGGGCGGCAGATCGGGATAGAAATAGTTCTTCCGATCGAACACCGAATGAAGGTTGACCTTCGCCTTCAGGCCGAGGCCGGTCTTCACGGCCTGCTCGACGCAATAACGATTGATCACAGGAAGCATCCCGGGCATGGCGGCATCGACAAGGCTCACTTGCGAATTGGGCTCGGCGCCGAATTCCGTGGACGCCCCCGAAAAGAGCTTCGACTTCGAGGAAACCTGCGCATGCACCTCCATGCCGATGACAATTTCCCACGGCCCCGTGGCGCCCTCGATCAGCTTGGTATTGCGCGCTGGCGCCACGCTCATGCGGACCTCCACCAGTCTTGTGGTGCAGCCCTGAAGTCCGCCGCCGCCTCGATGGCGCGGCCGGCACGAAGCACCGTTGCCTCATCGAACGCCTTGCCGATGATTTGAAGCCCGAGGGGCAACCCGTCATGGGAGAGGCCGGCCGGGACCGAGATGGCCGGAAGCCCTGCCAGATTGACTGTCACCGTGAACACATCGTTCAGATACATGGACACAGGATCAGCGGTTTTCGCGCCGACCGCGAAGGCCGGGCATGGCGTCGCCGGCGTCAGCAGCACGTCGCAGCGCTGGAACACATCGGCAAAGTCGCGCGCGATCAGCGTCCGCACCCTCTGCGCCCGCAAATAATAGGCATCGTAATAACCCGCCGAAAGCACATAGGTGCCGATCATGATGCGCCGTTTCACTTCGCGGCCGAAGCCCTCCGCGCGCGTGCGTTCATAGAGCCCGGTCAGATCAGACACACCCGAAGCGCGATGGCCGTAGCGCACCCCGTCATAGCGGGCGAGATTGGAGGAAGCTTCCGCCGGCGCCACGATGTAATAAGCCGGGAGCGCGTATTTGGTGTGCGGCAGGCTGACATCGATGATCTCGGCTCCTTGCGCCCGCAGCCATGCGACGCCGCGGTTCCACAATTCGTCGATTTCGGGCGGGGCGCCATCGATGCGGTATTCTTTCGGGATACCGACCTTCAGGCCCGCCACATTGCGCCCAAGGGAAGCCTCATAGTCGGGAACCGGGACATCCACGCTCGTCGAATCCCGCGGGTCATGGCTCGCCATCGTCTTGAGCATGATGGCCGCATCGCGCACGGTTCGGGTCATCGGCCCGGCCTGATCGAGCGAAGACGCAAACGCCACGATCCCCCAGCGCGAGCAGCGGCCGTAAGTCGGCTTCAACCCAACGATGCCGGTCACGGCGGCGGGCTGACGGATCGAGCCGCCGGTGTCCGTGCCAGTCGCGCCGAGCGCAAGATGGGCCGCAACCGCCGTCGCCGAACCGCCCGACGAGCCTCCCGGCACCAGATCGTCATTGCGGCCACGCGCGCGCCAAGGATTCGTCACCGGCCCGAAATAGGAGGTCTCGTTCGACGAGCCCATGGCAAATTCGTCGAGATTGGTTTTTCCCACCATCACGGCGCCGGCGTCCCAGAGGTTCTGCGACACCGCCGATTCATAGGTGGGAATGAAATTGTCCAGGATACGGCTGGCCGCTGTGGTGCGTACACCCTGTGTGCAGAACAGATCCTTGATCGCGAGTGGTATTCCCTCGAGCGGACGCGCCTCGCCGGCAGCGATGCGGGCGTCCGATTGCGCGGCGCGCGACAAAGCATGATCGGGCGTTTCGGTGATGAAAGCATTCAAGGACCGCGCCCTGGCGACCGCGTCGACATGGGCCTGTGCCAGCTCTCGGGCGGAGATGTCCTTCGCCGCGAGCGCGTCGCGCGCTTCGGCGATGGTGAACCGCGTGGGATCGGTGTCGCGCGCCATCACTCGACCACTTTGGGCACGACGAAGAAATGGTTCTCGGCCAGCGGGGCATTCTTGATGATATCGCCCGCATAGCCGCCGTCGGTCACCCCAGCCTCCCGCATCTTGAGGCGCTGCTCGACCACGCTCGTCATCGGCGGCACCCCCTCGACATTCACCTCCTCGAGCTGTTGGACCCAGGTGAGGAGCGCGTTCAGCTCCGTTTCCATCGCCGCCACCTGCCCCTCGTCCACGGCGAGCCGGGCAAGTCTGGCAATGCGCCGGACGGTCTCTCTATCGACGGGCATGGGAGCCTCGGGCTAGGTCTAGGTGGTCTACGGTAGCAATGTTGCTAGCAACCAACTTTCTCACTGGCAAGCGAGGATGGGCATCTTAAATATTCGCGACCTTCGCGGGCGGCTGCTTGCCGGGCAAAGATTGCTGGGGCTGGACCTGGGTGAAAAGACCATAGGCCTGGCCCTGTCGGACACGACGCTGACGGTGGCAACGCCCTTCAAGACGCTGAAGCGCGGCAAGTTCAAGAGCGACGCCGCAATCCTTATGGGTCTGATCGCAGAGCATCATATCGGCGGGCTCATCGTCGGGCTGCCGCTCAATATGGACGGCTCGCACGGCCCCTCCGTGCAATCCGCCCAGGCCTTCGCTCGCAATTTCGTGGGTCTTTCCGATTGCCCGATCGTGCTCGTGGACGAGCGGCTTTCGACGGCGGCCGTGACCCGGACGCTCATCGATGCGGACGCCTCACGCCGCCAGCGGGCCCGCGTCGTGGACAAGATGGCAGCCGCCTATATCCTGCAGGGCGCCCTGGATCGGCTCCGGGGTCCGAGCCTCTAAAGTTCAGGCAAGGGCGCTGCGAATGCGGGCGGCATAGGCTTCTCGTTCCGCATCGTCGCGATACGACACCCGCTTCCAGATCATTCCCGATGAAAACAGCCCGTCGCCTTTGCTTCGCGGGACGATGTGGAAATGGACATGGGGTACGCTCTGGCTGACGATGTTGTTGAGCGCGACGAAGCTGCCTTCGGCGTCGAACGCCCGCATCACAGCGGCGGAGAGACGCTTGATGCGGGGGCCGAGCGCGGCCATCACCGCATCTGGCACATCGGCGAGCGTTTCATAATGGGCCAACGGCACCAGCAGCAAATGACCCAGCCTCAGCGGCCGGTAATCCAGGAAGGCCACGCAGATGTCGTCCCGGTAGACGGGAAAACTCTTCTCCTCCCCGGAGACAATCGCGCAGAATTTGCAGGGCCTGGCGACCCGCCTATCGGTGCTGGTTTTTCCGGCGGGCACCGAAAACCTCCCCAAAATCCAGACAAAATGTACAAGTTTTGTGGGCTTCATACAGGGAACACTTTGCTTCCTCCTCCCGCCCCCGTATAAGCCCAGCTTTGATGCAGCAGCTCCGCCACGTTACCTCGATCAATGATCTCACCATCGATGAGATCGAGACGATATTTTCCCTGGCGGACAGCTATCTCAAGGAGCTGCGCGATCCGTATTTGCCGCATCGCATAGGAAGAAGCATTGGGGATGCCCAGGGCTCCATTCTGGCGAGCCTGTTTTACGAGCCAAGCACGCGCACGCGTCTGTCCTTCGAAAGCGCCATGCTAAGGCTCGGCGGCAAATCCATCGGCAGCGCCGATCCGGCGACGAGTTCGGCGGCAAAGGGCGAGAGCCTCGCCGATACGGTGCGGGTCGCGTCCAATTACGCGGACGTGCTTGTCATCCGCCATCCTCGCGACGGCGCCGTGAAGCTTGCCGCCAGCTATGCCAGCGTGCCGGTGATGAATGGGGGCGATGGCGCCCATGAACATCCGACACAAACGCTGTGCGATCTTTTCACGCTCAGGCAGGAAGGCAAGAATCTCAAACATCTCAATGTCGCGATATCCGGCGACCTGAAGGGCAGCCGCACCATCCACTCCTTCGTCTATGCGCTCGCGCGCTTCGGCGCCAATATCATGCTGATGCCCGCCAAAGGCATGGAACTGCCCGAGCACGTGGATTGGCGCTTGCAAAACGAGCTCAACTGCTATGCCGTGCCGCGCGCGCGCTATGAAAAGGATAATGCCGCCGTCGATGCGCTCTATATGACCGCCGACAGGCCTCATCAGCTCTCGCTCATCTCCGACGTCGAGATCAAGGTCCGCAAGAATATCGATGCGATGTATGTCACGCGTTTCCAGAAAGAACGCTGGGCGGACAAGAGCCAAGACTATCCCACCATCGACCAGCGTTTCCTGAAGGACAAGAAATTCTCCAAGACCAGTCTGCTGCACCCGCTGCCCCGTGTCGGCGAGCTCGACATCGCGCTGGACAGCGACCGCAGAGCCGCCTATTTCCGCCAGGCCGCCTTCGGCGTGCCGATCCGCATGGCGCTGATTGCGCTCATTCT
>DASQIQ010000124.1:0-5507 GCA_035631495.1 Micropepsaceae bacterium | reverse complement strand
CGATTCGGCGTTCGACAAAGGCACGCTCTATACCTTTGTCTACGAGGCGAAGGATCCGCTCGTCGGCGGACTTGGCTTCGCCGCGCTGCGCGACGTCGGCTCATTCCTGCGCAATGCAAAGGCGGACGATGCGAGCACCGCCAATCCGCTCGCGGGCGCCATCCAGTATATATACACCGCCTGCCAGTCGCAGCCCTGCCGCACGCTGCACGATTACCTGTGGCTCGGCTTCAATGAGGATGAGAGCGGCAAGAAGGTCGTCGACGGGATCAGCAATTGGATTGGCGGTTCGACGGGCATCTTCACGAATTACCGCTTCGGCCAGGCCGGCCGCACGCAGCGCCAGCACATCGCGCGCTGGTTCCCGGAATTCCAGGGACCGTTCACCAATCAGGTGATGCTCGATCCCATCACCGGCAAGACCGACGGACGGCTGGCGCGCTGCACGGCCAGCAATACCTGCCCGAAGATTTTCGAAACCAATTCGGCGAATGAATATTGGTCGAAAAACATGGCGGTGGGCCTTGTGGATACCAAGGGCAAGGACCTCACCAACGTACCGCCCAATGTGCGCAATTATTTCATTGCAAGCATGTTCCACGGCGGGGCTTTCGCGCAGAAGGGCAAGGGCATCTGCCAGCAGGTGCGCAGCCCGCTGACGCCCAATGCGATTCTTCGCGCCCTGATCGTCGATATGGACGAATGGGTCACCAAAGGGACCGAGCCGCCGGCCAGCCGCGTGCCAAGCGCGAACAAGGGCACGCTCGTCTCTCCGCTGCCGCAAGAGAAGCAGGGATTCCCGAAGATTCAGGGCGTCACCTATAATGGCCGCATGCATGACGGCGATCTGTTCGATTTCGGTCCGGATTTCGACAAGGGCATCATGACCATCCTGCCGCCCAAGCATTTGGGCACGCCCTATCCCGCGCTCGTTCCCAAGACCGACGCCGACGGCAACGACATTGCGGGCATCCGCATGCCGGACGTTGCGGTCCCGGTCGCGACCTATACGGGCTGGGCACTGCGCGCCAATAGCGGCGATGATGGCTGCGATGGCGCGGGCCAGATGATCCCGTTCGCCAAGACCAAAGCCGAGCGGATGATGAACAATGATCCGCGGCTCTCGATCGAGGAGCGCTATACGAGCCACGCCGATTATGTGAGCAAGGTGAATGCGGCGGCGACGGCGCTGCAACGGGCTCATCTGCTGCTCGACGAGGACGTCCAGGCCTATGTGAAAAAGGCGGACGAATCGCCGGTCCTCAAATAGCGAAACGCGTCCATGAATGCACTACTGCTCTTGATCGGCGTGCTGACGCTGGCGGCGGGACTTCTGTTCGCCGGACAGGGATTGGGATATGTCCGCTGGCCTGCCGAAAGCTTCATGATCGACCAGACGAATTGGATCTATTACGGCGGCGCCATCGCAATTGCCGGCCTCTTTCTCATCGGGGTGGCGCGGCGCTAGTTCCTATCCGGCTCAACCGCCCTCTCGCCAACATCAGCACATTTCCGGCGAGCGAAAGCCCCACGCCAAGGATCATGGGTGCTTGCCAGTGGATGCTTTCAAACAAGGTGGATAGGACAAGAGCCACGACGGGGACGGCCACCGCCGTATAGCCCGCACGGTCCGCGCCGATGTGCCTCATCAGCGTGAGATAGGCGCCAAAAGCCAGAACCGAGCCGAATAGCGCCAAATACAGTAACGAGGCCACGTAAGGAAGCGACCAGTCGAAGGAGAATCGATCCCCGGAGATGGCGGCGTAGAGCGCCACGAAACTCGCTCCATACATCATGGCAAAGCCATTCACCTGCACCACCGGCAGGCGCTGGTTGTGGGTTGCCACCATCGTGCCGAGGGACGCTATGGTCACCGCCACAAGCGCCAAGACAGCGCCGATGAGTTCGCTGCGCGCGCCCGCGAACCGGCTGAGTTCCGGCCAGAACACCAGCCCGACGCCCGCGACGCCGAGCATCGCCGCCAGCAACCCGATCGGATTGATCGGACGGCCGAAGAAGATGCGCATCTCGACGATGTTGAGGAAGATCATCAGTGAAAAAATCACCGCCACCAGGCCTGACACCAGATATTGCTCGGAGAGGTAGGTGAGGACGTAATTGATGCCGAACAGCAACAGCCCCTGGAGCGCCATCCAGAAATGATCGCGCGGGCTGAAACCAAGCGGCAGGCGCCTCCACACCGCATAGGCCAGGAGCATGAGCGCCGACAAAGCAAAACGCCAAACGACCGAGACCGACGGCGGTACGACACCGAGCTGAAAGGTGATGGCCAGCCAGGTGGAACCCCAGATCGCGACGGTGATGGCGTAAAGATTGAGATTGCTCATGACCTCTGCTGCAACCGGACCACTTGAAGATACGCTCTACGCCGATTCGCGCGGAAAGCCTGCGACTTAAGGCGCCGATGAGGGATTGGCCCCAAGCGGGAGAAACCCTAATCTCATCCCAGTGTGGTGGATTTGAAGTTCCTAGGATTTTCATGGCATTCACGTTTAGGAACTTCAAATCCAAAACCACACTGGATTCAATAGATTGCTAGTGTGGCTTTGAATCCGAAATTCGCCCAGAGTGTTGCCCAAGCATTTGCGAATTTCGGATTCGCCATCCCAGCAGAGAAAAGGGTAGGACCATGCGGGCCTTGGTCGTCATGCTTGCCGGATTCGCGGCTTTTGTCTTGGCAGGTCAGGCGATCGCCGCCGATGCCGTCCCGAGCGACTGGGTCGAAGTCGCCGCAGGACCGATGTTCACCGTACGCGCACCGGCAGGAACCACTTTCGAGCGCATCCGCACGGGCGATGCGTTTGCCGGCGCGTTCCATGGTCCCGGCTTCGATCTTCCGGTGGAATTCGGCTACCACCGCGACGTTGTGAAACTTCCCGAGGGGACGAAGAACGCGGGCAACACGAAATTGGTCGTCGATGAGAAGCCAGGCACCATCGTCAAGGCATCGACGGCCGACCCCGCACATCCATTTTTCGTCGGGCTCTGGGTGCCCGAAGTGGAAAAGGACTTGCTTGGCCCCTTAAGCCTCGTCGTCACCGGAACGGTCGCGAAAGCGGAAGATGCAGCGACCGTCGAGCGCATCTATCGCACGGTGAAGTTCGGGTACAAGAATTAGGGCCCAGCTACCGCCAGCCGGCGCGGTCGAAGATCGCCTGGGCCTGGGCCTGGTTCTGGCCATAGACCGAAACATTCAAGGGATCGATCTTGAAATTTCCCAGCGCTTTGAGTTCGGGCGTGGTCGACACGCTCGCCACCGCGGGGAATTCGTAATTGGCATTGGCGATGATGTTCTGCGCCGCATCGCTCGCCATATATTCAAGGAATTTGACGGCGATGGCTTTGTGCGGCGCCGAGGCCATCATGCCGCCGCCGGAAATGTTCACATGGGTTCCGCGGTCGTCCTGATTGGGAAAGATGGGCGTGAGCTTTGCGGCCGCATCGCGCTCGGCCTTCGATTTGGAGGTTTCTAGACGCAGGAAATAATAATGATTGGCGATGGTGACCGCGCATTCGCCCGCGGCCACGCTTTGCAGCAATGTCGTGTCGGCGCCTTGGGGCGCCCGGGCGAAATTCTTCACCACGCCCTTGACCCATTGTTCGGCTTTCTCCGGGCCCCAATGCGCGATCAGCGCGCCCAGAAGGGACAGATTGTAGACTGCCGAACTCGAGCGCATGCAGATCTTGCCCTTGAGCTTGGGATCGGCCAGCGACTCGTAGCTCTGCACGAGTTTGGGGTCGACGCGTTTGGCGTTGACGAAAATCAGGCGCGCGCGCGTGGAAAAACCGAACCACAAATTCTTCGGGCTTCTGAGCGAGGCGGGAATGCGCGCATCAAGCGTCTTGGACTGAGCCGGCTGAAAAAGATTTTCCTTTTCCGCGAGCCAAAGATTGCCCGCGTCGACGGTGAGGAACACATCGGCCGGCGAATTCTTTCCTTCCGCCTTCATGCGCGCCAGAAGCTCCGGCCCGTCCCCCTCGATCACATTGACCGGAATGCCGGTCGCTTTCTGGAAGCCGTCATAGAGCAGCTCGTCGGAATCATAATGGCGCGCCGAATAGATATTGAGCGCATCGGCCGCGATGGAGGGCGTGGTGAAACCCCCAAGCCCGAGCAGAAAGCTCAGGGAGAAGATCGGAAAGGAGAAGCCAAGACGCATCCGGTGTCTTTCAATCTGCGAATGATTATCATAAGCATAATGGGAAGAGGCGCAATCGCAAAGAATGGCTCGTTTTCCGTCGCAATTTGGCCCCTATAACAGGCAAAGCTCATCCAAAGGCCCGCCAAATTTGCTGGTGTTGCCTTAGGGTTTATGGCTTCTGTCCCGCAACCGAAGATTCGCATCCAGGAAATTGCATGAGCCGCAGCGTCCGCATCCATTTGATCTTTTTTGCCGTCATTTTCGCCGTCATTATTGCAGTACTGGCGACGCCGTTCTTGATCCCGCTCAATACCTACCGCGCATCGCTGGAAGCCGCAGCCAGCCGGGCGCTGTCGCGCGAGGTCCATATCAAGGGACCGCTGCATCTGGCGGTCTATCCCGAGATTGGGGTTTCGCTTTCGGACGTTACGATCGCCAATGTCCCGGGCGCGCGCGATCCCAACATGGTAACGGCCGGACAAGTGATTGTTGGCGCCCAAATCATGCCGCTTTTCTCCGGCCGCCTTGAAGTCACAGAACTCACTTTGAAGAAGGCCGCCATTCATCTCGAGGTTGCCAAGAACGCGGCGACGAATTGGAGCTTCGGACGGGATGCCAGCGGGCAGCCGGCGGACGCCTTGCTTCTGAACCGCATCGGCTTTTCGCATCTCAATATCGATGGTGGCGAGGTCACCTATTACAACGCCGTCTCCGGAAAAAGCGCGGTGCTGAGTGATGTTTCGCTTGGGCTGAACATGTCGTATGCGAGGACCGCCACGCTGGCGCGGCCTTTAACGCTCTACGGTTCGCTCACCTACAATGGCGAGAAGCTCAGGATCGACGGGCGGCTGGACAATTTCGGCGCCCTTCTCAGCGGGCGGAACACCGGGACACGCATTTCGATCCAATCGAACATCATCAATGCCGAATTCACCGGTGGCTTCGGCACCGATGGGAGCCTTTCGGGAGCCTTGAAGCTCGGTGCGCATTCGGTGCGCAGCCTTGCGGCCTGGCTTGGCCATCCCATGCCGCCCGGGAACGGCTTCGGCCTGCTTGCGCTCGAAAGCCAGTTTGCCGCGCGCGACGGAGTCTTCACGCTCTACCACACGCACCTCGCGTTCGATTCGATGAATCTCAATGGCGATATCACGCTCGATACCAACCCCGAGGTTTTGACGCTTAAGGGGGGTGTGACGATAGACCGGGTGAACATCAATCCCTATCTCGCGCCGGGCGCGCATGACGACACCGTGGTCGCAGCAGCCGCTGCGAAATCCGCCCAGCCCGACGCGCCGTTGGCGCTGCACGGATTGAAGACCGTGGACGCCGCCCTCACCTTGGTCG
>DASQIQ010000123.1:0-11283 GCA_035631495.1 Micropepsaceae bacterium | reverse complement strand
GCTCGGTTATTTCCCCCATCATTATTGGCATCGTGGCGAAGAACCGGCCCGCCTCGGCATGCGGCATCAATACATCACGCCCTACGGACCTTTTCTCGCGAGCGATCGGAAATATGTCGGCGTCGCCGTCGCCAGTGCGTCGGATTGGGAGATTTTCTGCCACCAGGTGATAAAACGCCCCGATCTGCTGGACGATGCGAAATTTAAAACCGCCGAAGCGCGGCGCACGAACCGGAAAGAGCTGGAATCCTTGATCGAGAGACTCTTCCTCGAACACGATTCCGCCGAATGGAAGCGGCGTCTGGAACAGGCGCGTCTTCCCTATGGCAGCGTGAACAATGTCGCCGAAGTCCTGGCCCATCCGCAGCTTCTCGCGCGCGGCATGATCCAGGAAATCGACTCGCCGGTCGGGCCCGTGCCGGTGCTCGCCTCGCCCTTGCGGTTATCGGACAGCCCGCAGAGGCTCGATTCCCTACCTGCGCTTGGCGAAGACACGGAATCGGTGTTGCGCGGCCTCGGCTATAGCGACGGCGAAATCGCCGCACTTCACCGCGACGGCGTGATCTGAACTCCGGTCACCCTATCCCGGTAATCCTGATCCCCGAATGATGCGTCTTGTAGTGGCGGTTGAGCGAGATCAGAAGCGCCGTCATGCTCTCCACGATGCGCGACATTTCCAATGGCCCGGCATCGAGCGGGCGCAAGCCTGGTATCAATTTCACCAAACCCGACACACGTTCCTTCGCGGCGCCGTCGTCGCCGGAGATCAGAATGTCGCAATCCAGCCTCATCGAAAGATCGTTCAGCATCTCGGCCGAAACATTGTGGAATGCGGACACCACGGGAACACCCGGCACCAGACCTTGCGCCTGTTGGGCGGCGGAGCCCTCCCAGATGCCGAGCATCCGCGTCGGCCGCCCGCCGATGGTTGCCGCCAAAGGCACGCTAGTATCCACCAGGATGGCGTTTTTCAGCGCCGGCTTGATGCTCTTGAGGATGCCCGCCTGAGCAGAGAACGGTACCGCCAGAACGACGATGTTCGCCTGTCCGGCTGCCGTTGGATTGTCGAAACCCGCAATGTTTGCCTGAGGCACAGCTGCCTTCACGCGTGCCGCCGCGTCCTGCGCCTTGGCCGCATCGCGCGAGCCGATCACCACATCGGCGCCTGCTTGCACCCAGCGCAGCGCGAGGCCGAACCCCAGTTCACCCGCGCCGCCGATGATGGCGATTTTTTCCGTTGCCATGGCTTGCACCCATCAAGGATAGACGGAAGGCTTGTGTCATGATGGCGCTTCCCGGGCAATATTGTCCGCTCGTCTGAATGCTTGAAAGCACGTCCGTGACCCGAACGCCTATTCAGATCTTTCCGCTCCCAGGCCTGCCGGAAATCCAGCCCGGCGACGATCTGGCGCGCCTCATTCTGGGTGCGGTGCGAATGCAGGATTTCCGGGTTGCGGCCGGCGATGTTTTCGTCGTTGCCCAGAAGATCGTCTCCAAGGCGGAAGGACGGATCGTTATTCTCGATGCCATCGTTCCTTCGACTCGCGCGGAGAAATGGGCAGAAGAATGGGGCAAGGACTCGCGCGTCATCGAGCTTGTCCTTCGCGAGGCGAAACGCATCGTCCGCATGGAGCGGGGTGTCATCGTGGCGGAAACGAGCCATGGCTTCGTCTGCGCCAACGCCGGGATTGATCTTTCCAACGCCGATGAGGGCACCGCAATCCTGCTTCCGGAAGACCCCGATGCATCCGCCCGCGCGCTGCAAACCCGGCTTGGTGAAAACCTGGGCGTCGACATCGGAATCATCATCTCCGACACGTTCGGCCGTCCCTGGCGTGAAGGCCTCGTCAATGTCGCGCTCGGCGTCGCTGGTATTGCGCCCTTGATCGACTATCGCGGCGAGCGTGATGCCAATGGGAAATTGTTGCAAGCAACGATCATTGCGATGGCCGACGAGTTGGCCTCCGCGGCGGAATTGGTGATGGGCAAAGCCGACCGTGTACCCGTCGCGATCATCCGGGGGATTGCGCGTGCGGGCAACGGCAGTGGCCGCGACCTCATCCGCCCGGAAGCCCGGGACCTGTTCCGATAAAAAATCGCTCTCCCGTGCCCTTTTTGTCGTTCCCGGCCGAGCAAACACCGGTCTCGAAGACCCCCAAATTGTCATCCCCGGCGAGCACGTCTTCGTGCGAGGGAAGGGGATCCACTTGGGAATGGATTCCCTTCCCCTCGCGACTATCGTCGCTCGGCCGGGAATGACAGTCAGGTGGTATGCCCGGCAAGCCATTCCGCCGTGGCGGAATCGGGTGGGACCAATCCGGCAAGTGCGCGCAGATCGTCGATCTCGTCCACGTCCAATTCGATGCGTGGATTGCGTACGATGCGCGGATCGGCGCCACAGCGCTTCGCCTCGTCCACATGGAGCGCGAAACTTCCCGGCCCAAAATGCGACGGAAACAGCGCCGGCGGGGAGCGCAGCAGTGCATTCGTGCCGGTGCCATCGCGTGAGGGGACGATCACCGTCGCCGGCGCATCCTGCATGTTGGCAAGGAGCGCTTCGATGTCGTGCTTCGTTACCAAAGGAATATCGATGGGAAGGCGAAGCAGCACGTCGACGCCTTGCTCGGCACATTGACGCGATGCCACATCGACCGAATGGCTTTCGGAAAGCTGCGATGTTTCGACGATGGTTTCCCACCCCTCTCGGCGGGCCCATGCCAGAGCGCGGGACTCCTGGCTGACCACGAATACGCGGTCGATTCCTCTCGCCTCTGCGACGATGCGGAAAAAATCCTCGCACAACGCCGCGGCCAGCGCCGCGCGGTCTGCCGCGGAATAATACGCCGCAAGCCTCTGTTTGGACTGCGCGAAGTTCTTGACCGGAATCAGGATCGCCTTCACGCCCGTTCGCTTTCGAACAACCGCAAGACAACCTGCG
This sequence comes from Micropepsaceae bacterium, assembly GCA_035631495.1. Taxonomy (GTDB): domain Bacteria; phylum Pseudomonadota; class Alphaproteobacteria; order Micropepsales; family Micropepsaceae; genus CAIYRG01. Next base: position 8,345 of record DASQIQ010000123.1, on the reverse strand, counting down.
CGAGCTGCTCCTTGTCTTGAAGCGTCCGCATCACCGTCGGAGCAATAACTGGCCTTATATCCAGCGCTTTAAGGGCTGAGCTCTGGCTCCCATCCGCATCGTCGATCACCATCGCCGAACAGACATCCTGATAGAGCCGCGCCACGCCCACGGCCGACACATCGTAACCGAGCTGCGCCATCATCCTGTCGGATGGGCCCTTCAGCGATTTCCCGCCGACGAGAGGGCAGACCGCCACCACCCGCTCGCGCCTCCTGCCCAAGGCGGCGCGCACACCCGGCACGGCTAAGATGGGCCCGATGCTGATGAGCGGATTGCTGGGCGTAATGACGATGCCGTCGGATTGTTCGATGGCCTCGATCACCCCCGGCGCGGCCCGCGCCTCCGCGATGCCGGCGAATTCGATGCTGCGCAAAACCGGCTCGCATCGCCGCCGCACAAAATAATCCTGCAGATGCATCCGTCCCTCGTCCGTGTCCAATGCGGTCGGCACGAATTGATCGCTCATCGGCAGGATGCGAGCTTTGACGCCGAGCGCGGTGCAGATGGATTCGATCACCTGGGACAGCGTTGCTCCGCCCGCCAGCATCGCACTGCGGTGTATATGGGTGGCGAGATCGCGGTCCCCCAATTGGAACCAGGTCGGGCGGCCATATTGCGCCAGGCCTTCCGCGACGCGAAACGTCTCGCCGCGGAAGCCCCAACCAGTCTCCGGGTTCACCAGACCGGCCAGCGTGTAAATGAGGATGTCCGGATCGGGCGAGACGTGAAGGCCATGCATCACGACATCGTCGCCGGTGTTCGCGATCACCGTCAGGTCCTGCGGGGCCATCACCCGATACAGACCGAGGACGAGTTTCGATCCGCCTACGCCGCCGGCGAGGGCCGCGATTCTCATCTTCAGTAGCCGACACCCAGCGGCATGGAACCCGATGCCGCCGCCATGCGCTCGACCGGCAGGTGTTCGTCCGAATCGGCATCGGGAAACACCCTGCGTATGTCGTAATTCGTGTAGCGCTCGGCCGGCACGCGGCCAATGGTGCGGATCATGGCGCGCAATTCGCCGGGCAGGACGGACTCGCCGTAATCGGCCCCCGCCGCTTTGGAGATGCTCTCTTCCATCAACGTGCCGGAAAAATCATTGGCGCCTGCCTGCAAACAGGCAAGCGCGAGCGGGAATCCGAGCTTCACCCAGGACACTTGAAGGTTGGGGATGTGATCGTTGAGCAGGAGCCGCGCCAAAGCGTGCACGATCAGATGCTCGTCGAATGTCGCACCGGCGCGCGCATGGCCTTTGCGGTAAAGCCGCGTCTCGGAATGAATAAAGCCGAGCGGCACGAATTCGCTGAAGCCGCCCGTGTCCTTCTGGATGTCGCGCAGCAAGAGCATGTGACGAACCCAATGCTCGGGCTGCTCGGTGTGGCCGTACATCATGGTCGAGGTCGAGGGAATTCCTAGCCCATGCGCCGTGCGGATGACTTCGATCCAGCGCGACACTGTCAGCTTGTTGGGGCTGAGATCGCCGCGCACCTCATCGTCGAGGATTTCCGCCGCGGTCCCCGGGATGCTGCCGATGCCCGCCTCTTTGAGCGAGAGAAGATGCTCGGTCAGCGAAAGCCCCGTCCTCTCCACGCCATACGAAATCTCCATGGGAGAATAAGCATGCAAATGCAGCTCGGGCAGCGCCGCATGGATGTCGCGCAGCAATTGCGCGTAATAATCCCCTTTGAGATCGCGGGGCAGGCCGCCTTGGATGCACACTTCCGAGGCGCCGAGGGCGACGGCTTCCTGCGATTTCGCGACCAAGGTATTTGTAGAATGGAAATAGGCGTCTTTCGCTTTTGGCCCGCGCGAGAAGCCGCAAAAGGCGCAACCCACGAAACACACATTGGTGAAGTTGAGATTGCGGTTCACCACATAGGTGATGGCATCGGCGACGGTGCGGCGGCGAAGCTCGTCGGCGACTTTGACCAAAGCGACAAGATCGTTGCCCCGCACGGAGCCGAGCGCCAGCCCGTCGTCAAATCCCAGCTCACCGCCATTCAGGGCTCTCTCTAAAAGCGCGGCAATTGGCAAAGTCGCGCGCGCCAATGCACCCTCATAAGAGACATCCTGCCAGACGGGGTTCATGACCATGTTCATTTACGCATCCTCGCGGGCATAGAAATCGCCGCTGCGCCGATTGTCCAGCTGGCGTATGAGACGCTCATCGACGAAATCGCCGCGCCGCGCGAATTCGGGATAGATCGCCAAACGCTCGCGCAACTCGTATCCGGCGGCTTTGGTTCGCTGATCCAGAATCGGAATCTGCGGCCAAGCGGCTTCCGGATTGATGAAGTCGCGCGTCACCGGCGAAATCCCGCCCCAATCATTGATCCCAGCCGCCAGAAGCTGCGGATAATCCTCCGATACGAGGTTCGGGGGCGATTGCACATTGATGTCGGTCAGAATCAGCCGCGCCACGGCCAGCGTGCGCTGCAACTCCTCCACCGAAGGTTCCGACGCCGAGGCCATGCGCGTATCGGTTTTGGCGCGGAAGGGCTGGATCAGCACCTCCTGGATGTGGCCATAGCGCTTGTGCAGCTCCAGAATCGCGAACAGCGAGTCGACGCGCTCTTCCAATGTCTCGCCGATGCCGATCAACAGCCCGGTGGTGAACGCGATGTTCTGCCGTCCGGCTTCCTCGATGGTGCGCAGCCTGAGCGCCGGCGCTTTGTCGGGCGCGCGCCAATGAGCGGCTCCCTTGTGGCGCAGCCGTGGGCTGATGGATTCCAGCATCAGGCCCAGGCTGACATTGGTTTCGCGCAAACGGCTCAAATCTTCGCGGCCCATCACGCCGGGATTCGCATGGGGCAACAGACCCGTCTTCTCCAACACCAATTCCGTCATGGCGGCGAGGTAATCGAGGGTCCGCGCGAAACCGAGTTTCGCAAGGAATTCGCGTGCTTGGGGGAAAATCCGCTCGGGCTGATCGCCCAGGCTGAACAACGCTTCCTTGCAGCCTGCACGGGCGCCTGCTTCGGCGACGGCGAGCACCTCGTCCGGGCCCATATAGGCCGCGCGCCCTGCCACCGGATCGGATCGAAACGTGCAATAGCCACAATAGTCACGGCAGAGATGGGTCAGCGGAATAAAGACTTTTTTCGAATAGCTGACCACGCGCCCTTTCAGCCTGTCGCGCAGCGACGAAGCCGCAAGAAGCAATGATTCCAGCGGCGCCTCTTCCATCAGGAGAAGCGCGTCCTCCCGTGACACGCCGCGTCCTTCCTCAGCTTGCGTCAGCGCGTCGGCGATCCGCGAGGCGGAATCCTTGACATGGCGCGCGAGCGATGCCGGGCTCATCTATTCCTGCCGCACATTCTTGGAAAAGTCGTAATCCGTGCCGAACTCGCTTTCGAAACGCCAGCGCACGCGCGCCGGCGGCCATTCCCCCGCGAACACCTGTTTAAGAAAACGCTGCTGCGCCGTCCAGGCAGCATCCGCCTGCGCTTTGCGGTAGCGGCCTGGCATGGTGTCGTTCAGCCAGCCATGCGGCGCGCCCGCATAAAGGTGAATGTCGTAAGATTTTTTATGGTTCTCCAGTGAGGCGCGGAAGCGACGCACATCGTCGACGGAGATGAGGTGATCGTCGGACCCGAATGCGCCAAACACCGGACAATCGATTCTCGCGATGAGGTCGTCCAGTGGCTGCGGCTGGATGGTGTTTACTTCCCATTCGCGCCTGGAGGCGGCGCCATACCAGACGATGACGGCCTGGATCCTCTCCTCGGCCGCAAAGACGATGGGATGGCGCCCGGTCTGGCAGTAGCCCGCGACCGCAATTTTCCTCATATCGGCGAAGGCCATGGTTCTCAACGCCGCCAGCGCCGATTTTAGGAGGGCGGCGGATTCCGGGTCCGTCATGTCGTAACGCACATTGCCGGCGTTCAACGCCTTCTGGTCCGGATGTCTGAAAAAGAAATTCGGCGCCAGGACCACATAACCATCCGCGGCGCAGCGGCGGGCCAAATCCTTGGCATGCGCCACCAGGCCGTAACGCTCATGCATCAGCACGACCACGGGATGACGCCCGGGCGCTTTCGGATAGGCAAGAAAGGCCGGCATTCCCCCCGGGCATTCGATGTCTTCGTTGGTCGCGATCTCAGCCATGATTCCATCACCGCGTCATGAGGGCGACCGCTTCATCGACACGCATCACGCGCCCCATGCGGGGAAAAACGCGATCCATAAAGAAATCATTGTTCGTCCCGCGGGTGGAATAGCAGGCGTCGCGCACCACCACGATGCCATAATCGAGATCGCGCGCAGCGAATACGGTGCTCGCAATTCCCACATCTGTCGAGCCGCCTGCGATCACGACGGTAGCGATGCCGCGCGCGCGAAGCTGAAGATCGAGATTGGTCTGGAAGAACGAACTCCAGCGCTGCTTGGGCACCATGACATCGCCCCTGGCCGGCGTCAGCTCGGGGGCGATTTCCGCCTCGCGCGAACCCGCATGGAAATGCGGCCGGATCGGCTGATCCGCGCTGCCCCCTTTCCCCAGGTCCATGTCCGTATCGGTCAGGCGGTCCACCGAATCCGACCCGTCGGGGGCATGCGCGCCAGAGGGATAAAACGCCGTCATGCCGACCTTGCGCGCGCCCTCGAGCAGGCGCTGCAAATTCCCGATGATGTTCCGTTCGGCTAGGAACTGCACCTTGGCCGGATTGTTCGGATGCAGATAGCCGTTCAGCGCGTCGAACAGAATGAGCCCGGTACTGCCGGCGCTCAAATGTCTTTCGAGCCGCGCAAGTTTTGCCATGTGTTTCACACTTTCAGTGCAGCGACAGCTTTCTCAGCCGGTCGACGATCTTGGGGGGCGTGCGATAGGTTTCTTCGATGAGGCGCTGGATCTGAGCGCCCGTGCGCGGCGAGCTTACGCCAAGCGACATGCGTTTTGAATCGGCGAGAAATGCCGGGTCCTTGAACGTGTCCTCCAGCGCCTTGCGCATCGCGGCGACGCGGTCGGCCGGCACGTTCGGCGGCATCAGATAGGGCCGGCCAAGCGTCACCTCGGCGAGGCTCGCCTTCAGCAGCAATTTGTCCTCGGGATCGGTGACGAGGTCCAACGCACTCGGCACCTCGGCGATTTCGGGTTCCTTCTCCAGCCCATATTGCAGAATGAGCTTGATGTTCTTTTCCTTGCGCCAGCCCGGGCGAATGGTGTTCAGCGTATTGTAGAAGAGGCTGGGAAAACCGTCGACCTCACCCCGCTCCATGGCGAAATAGACTTCGTTCATTCCGGGATAGCCGACGACGATCCGCATTTTCGTGCCGAGCGTTTCGTTGATCAGGCGCGCATAGAAGCTCGGCGTGGAATTGGCGCCGGACGAGCCGACGGTGATCTCGCGCCGCTTCAAATCGGCGAGATTATTAACCGGAACATTGCGCCAGACGGCGATCAGGCCGACTTCCGTGCTGGGTGAGCCCAGCCAGTTGAACTTGGTCGGATCATATTTGGCTTCCCGCGTCCCGAGCAGAGGCTCGAATGGCGTATTGTTCTGCATCGCGCCCAACATCGTGCCGTCCTTCGGCGCGTTGGTGTAGAAATAATTCATCGCCACGATGCCGCCGGCGCCGGGCATGTTCTGCACCAGAACGCGCGGGTTCCCCGGCAAATGACTTCCCAGATATTTCGCAATCGTCCGGGACATGATGTCGTAGCCGCCGCCGGGGCTGGAGCTCACGACCAGAGTGACCGTTTTGCCCTTGTAGAACTCGGCAGCCGGTTGGGCGCGCGCAGCCGGCGCGCAAAGCAGCGAGGCTGCGCCTAGCGCAAGGACCACACGGCGCCACAGACTCTTCACGCAAATCCTCCGAACGCGAAGCGCTAATAGGGCCGCGTGATGCCTTCTACAGTCGTGCGCAGCATCAACCGCCTTTCGGCCGTGGGAAAATCCGTCCGCGCATGGGACGAGCAGCGATTGTCCCACAGGAGCAGATCGCCCTTGCGCCAGCCATGCGAATAGACGAACTCCGGCCTTTCCGCATGATCGAACAGTTCGTTCAGCAACAAATCGCTTTCCGCCGGTTCCATATCCAGAATCTTCACCGTCATCAGCCGGTTCACATAGACCGCTTTCCGTCCGGTTTCCTCATGGGTACGGAAAACCGGATGCACGCATTCATTGAAGGCTTCCACGCCGCGTTCATCGCCGCGCTGCGTGGACCCGTAATTGTAATGGTGCAAAGCGCGCCTGCCTTCGAGCCTCTCCCGCAGCGCCGGATCGAGCGTGTCATAGGCCGCATAGCCGCTCGCGAACAAGGTGTTGCCGCCATAGGACGGAATTTCCACCGAGTAGAGCAGCGTTGCCTTGCTCGGGACTTCCTTATGGATCATGTCGTGATGGAACATCATCTCCCCATCGGGGAGTGCCCCGATAGGCTCGCCGTTCTCGCGGATGTTCGAGATCAACATGATCCCCGGCAGCATCCTGGAAAAACCGGGCGGGTGGTATTTGGCCGGCCGGTCCAGATGGCCCGTACGCCCGAAATAGCTGGTAGCGCGGAGCAAATCTTCCTGAGACAAATCCTGACCTGGAAACACGAGGACCAGATGATCGAGCCAGGCCTGGTAGATCGCCTTGACCGTCTCGTCATCGGGCCTTTCCCTTAGGTTAACCCCGCGGATCTCCGCGCCGATATGGGGGCTCAGCGGAACGACGTCCAGTTTGGGTCTGGTCAGCACATTCATAAAAAGCACCCGCGAAGGGATCGCCGAAATTCCAATAGGAGAGAGTACCGAATGGGGCTGCTCCGATGCAACTCAACGGCTCACACGGCAGTGGCGCCGCGGATCATATCGGCCGCCTTTTCCGCCATCATCAGAACGGTGGCATTGATATGGGCCGAGACCAGGTCCGGCATGGCGGAGGCATCGACCACCCGCAAGCGTTCCACTCCGTGCACGCGCAGATGAGGATCGAGCACGCTGTCCTCCCTGATTCCCATCGGGCATGTGGAGGCCGGATGGTGCGCGGTAATCACCACTTTTTTCAGCCAGGCGTCCATTTCGGCATCCGAGCGGACTTTGTCGCCCGGCGAGGTTTCGACGCCGCGATAGGCATCGAGCGGCCTCTGTGCCGCCACCTCGCGGGCGCGTTTGAATCCGTCGCGCAATCTCGTCAGATCGCCGGCCGCCGTCAGGAGATTGAGGAAAATGCGCGGATGGGCCGCAGGGTCCGCGGAAGCCAATTTGACCTCGCCCCGGCTCTCAGGATGCAGAAGCGTCGGGCGAATCCCGAAACCGTCGGCATAGGCGGGCTTCAGCAAGGGAAACCACAATCCGGCATGGGTCGGCGCGCCGCGAAACATGAATTCGATATCGGGAACCGCGAGTTCCGCCCGCGTCTTGATGAAGGCGTGCAATCCGCCGGGCACAATCGTGGCGGGACCGGTCCCGAAGCAATAGGCCTCGATCATGCCCTTCGCCATGCGGTCGAACCGCATCGAATCACGAAAGCTGCCGGCTTTGGGGCGGCTATACATGATCAACGCCGCAACATGGTCCTGCAAATTGCGTCCAACGGGAAGATCGACAGCCGGCTTGATCCCGGTCTCGCGCAGATGTCCGGCCGGTCCGATCCCCGACAGCATCAGGATTTGCGGCGTGTTGAACGCGCCGGCCGCGACGATCACTTCCGCATCGGCGCTTGCGTGGACCATCTCGCCTTTGCGCCGATATTCCACTCCGGTGGCGCGCGTCCCTCTCATCATCACGCGCGTGGTCAGCGCCTTGGTTTCCACCGTCAGATTGGGGCGTTTCAGCGCGGGTTTCAGATAGGCCGAGGCGGCGGAGGAACGGCGCCCATTGCGGATGGAATATTGGCTGCGGCCGAAGCCCTCATGCACGCCGGAATTGTAATCCTCCACATGCGGGTAGCCCGCTGCCTTTGCCGCTTCGATCCAGGCATCGAACAGCGGGTCCGTCGTCTTGGCCCACTCGACGCCGACGGGCCCGCTTCCGCCGCGAAAGGCGGTTTCGCCGCCTTCCCAGCTTTCCACGCGCTTGAAATAGGCAAGCACGTCCGCATAGGACCACCCTAAAGCGCCCGATTGCGCCCAGCGTTGGTAATCGCCCGGATCGCCGCGTGTGAACGCCATCACATTGATCGACGAGCTGCCACCGAGGACCTTGCCCCGCATCGCTTCAATGCGCCTTCCGTTGAGCGCGGGTTCAGGTTCGCTCTCATAACCCCAATCAAACATGCGGCTGGCATGCATGCGCCCGAGACCGAGCGGGATATGGATATAGGGATGGGAGTCGCGCCCGCCCGCTTCGAGCAGCAACACGCGTGCGGCTCCAT
>DASQIQ010000122.1:0-6148 GCA_035631495.1 Micropepsaceae bacterium | reverse complement strand
AATTCGTCCAATGATACGAAGCCGTCCGGCGCTTCACCCAGGACGATCCCGTATTTTAATTCCGGCTGTTCTTTCCTGATGCGCCGTACCAGCTCGCGAAAATCGAAGTCGCGATGCTTGTCGGGCATGACGCAGCCGACGGCACCGGCGATTCCCACGAACTGGCTGATTTCGAGATAGCGATGCGCCGGCAGCGCCATCACGGGAATGGCACCGATCTTCTGCAGCGCGAGATAGAGATAGACGAACTGGATGCGGTTCGGGAGCTGCACGACGAGCCGGTCGAGCGGCTTGATGCCGAGATCGAGGAGATTGAGCGCGAGATTCGTGGCGCGAGCATTCAATTGCGCGTAGCTGACCTCGATTTCGCCGTCGACCACCGCAATGCGCTCGGCATAGAGGCGGCAATAATCCTCCCACACCGAGGCGATGGTGCGATCCTCCCAATACCCCTTGGCGCGGTAGCGCGTTGCGAATTCGGGCGGAAAGGGCGTGACGCCGGGAAGCATCTAGGTTGTGCTGGAAAAGCCGCCGTCGATGACGATGATCTCGCCGGTCACGAAGCGGTTGGAGAGGATGAGAGACAACATAGTCTCCGCTACATCGTCGGCGGTTACGCAGCGGCCCAGCGGTGTCGCTTTGGCGCGGCGCTCCATGAGCCTCTCATAATTGTCCCCGAGCATGCGCTCCATCCACTCGCCTTCCATCCAGCCGGGCGCGACCGCATTGACGCGAATCTCGGGGCCGAGCGCACCGGCCAATTGTTTGGTGAGCGACACGATTGCGGCCTTGCTCGCGGCATAGGGCAAGGGTTGAGGGCCAGGCCTGAGACCCACGATGCTCGCAGTATTGACGATGGACGGAGCTTCACCCCGCTTCAACAAGGGCACCGCAGCGCGCGTGACCAGAAACAGCCCACGCACATTAACGGCGAAGACGCGGTCCCAATCCTCGATGCGGACCGCGTCGAGTTCCTTCGGGGGCGTGGGAATGGTCGTGCCGGCATTGTTGATGAGCGCTTCGAGTCCGCCGAAGGCAGCCTCCACCTGTTTGAGCATGGCGCGGACCTGGGCGTCATCGGCGACATCACCTGCGAGCAGAAGCACTTTGGCGCCTGCGGCTTCGGCCTCCGCGGCGACGGTGCGCGCGGCATCGGCACTGCTTCGATAATTCAGCGCGACATCGAACCCGGCCCGGGCCAGATGGAGCACGGCGGCACGGCCGATTCCCGTTGCTCCGCCGGTGACGAGCGCGCGTTTGCGCCGATCCATGCACGTTCCTCGATGGTGCCCTTTTCGCTACTTAAGCGAATGACGGCCCCACTGCAAATCCGCTAGGCTAAACCTCGGACCATCGCCCGGCGAACCATGATGAAGAATGGGTTTTTGAGTGCTCTCGTCGTTCTATCGGCTCTTCTGTGCGCGCCGCTTGCTGCTTTCGCAGCCGATGCGCGCGCTGCCGTGCACCAGGGGATCCTCACGCTGGACACACATATGGACACGCCGATGAATTTCGGGCGGCCCGGCTGGGACATCATGGACGAGCACAGCGTCGCAGAGGACCTTTCCCAGATCGACTATCCGCGCATGGTTCGAGGCGGACTCGATGGCGGCTTTTTTGCCATCTACACGCCGCAGGGGCCGCGCACGCCGGAGGGTTTGGCAGCCGCGCGAAATGCCGCACTAAAGCGGGCGGTGGAAATCCGCGAGATGGTGGCGCGGCACTTCGACAAATTCGAGCTTGCGCTGCGCGCCGATGATGCCGCGCGTATCGCCGCGTCGGGCAAACGCATTGTTTTCGTAAGCATCGAGAACAGCTATCCGCTCGGAAAAGACATATCGCTGCTGCGGACGTTCTACGACCTCGGCGTGCGGATGGCCGGACCGGTCCATTTCACCAACAATGATCTGGCGGATTCCTCGACCGACCCCAAGGGGCCCGAATGGCACGGGCTTTCGCCCTTAGGCAAGGAGTTCGTTGTCGAAGCCAACCGGCTGGGCATCATTCTCGACGCCTCGCATGCCTCCGACGAGGTGTTCGATCAAATGCTCGCGCTTTCGGCGGCGCCTATCATTCTTTCGCATACGGGCGCGCGCGCGATGTTCAATCATCCGCGCAATATCGATGATGGACGGATCATGAAGCTCGCCGCGGCGGGCGGTGTCATCCAGATCAACTCCTACAGCGATTACCTCGTCGAGACCCCACCCAACCCTCCGCGCGAAGCGGCGATGCGGGCGCTAGGGATGAAATATGGGCCGTTCCGCGCCCTCGTGGGGGACCGTCTGAAGGCCTATATGGCCGAACGCTCGGCCGTTGAGGCCCGATATCCCCTTCCCAGGGCCACGATCGATGATGTCATGGCCCATCTTATCCATGCGCTGAAGCTTGTTGGCGTCGATCATGTCGGCATCGGTTTGGACTGGGACGGCGGCGGTGGGGTCATCGGCATGGAAGATGTCGCCGGCATCCCGGAGATCAGCAAGCGCCTTCTGGCGGCCGGCTACACGCAAGCGGACCTGGCCAAGATCTGGGGCGGCAATGCCCTGCGCGTGATGCGTCAAGTCGAAGCCAAGGCCGCGGAATTGGCGCGTCACTGAGCCTTGTTATGGCGCCGCTCCTGACCTTTTTCGCCCCCGCGGTGAACCTTATGCGGCACGGAACGTAATTAGGGAGAGAAAGCCGGTGGCGCGGCTTCGACGCGGAGGCAGTTATGACCCAGATTATCGTCTCCGAGACCGAGGCGCCTCCGGGCGTCGAGCTCGGGATCAACCCCGACAAGGTCTGCCATATCATCGCCAAGGCCCGCGCCTTCGATGCCAAGGAGGAGATCAGCGACCCTGATTCCGGATCGAATGCGGCGGACGACGGCATGACGGACGTGCTCGAAGACCTGCCCGATGACGCCGACGCCACACGGCTGGAATTGCTGGAATTCATCCGTGCCCTTGACGAGGACGAACAGCTGAATTTGGTGGCGCTTGCCTGGGTGGGCCGCGGAACCTACGAGATCTCCGAGTGGCGCGAAGCCATGAACGTCGCGCGAAATGAGCACAATAAGCGCACGGCCGAGTATCTTCTGAAGCTTCCCCTCCTTGGCGACTATTTGGAGGAGGGCCTCGCCGCATTCGGGGAAAATTGTGGCGAGTCCTAGGACGGTGGCTTCCCTCCCCCCTTGGCTCATCCACGTCCCCTAAGGGACTCCCTCACTTGGCCGAACAGGCCATCTTCGCGGCCCGGTAAGAAGGGGTTAGGCTTATTGACGTAAATCGGAAGGTAGCCCCATATCGGCGAAGAACACTTTCGATTAAAGGGGTCGTCATGAGCCAGCACACCGAGGACACCATGAGCAGCACAGACTCAGACGTTCAGGCGCTGCGCGCCGAATTGAAGAATTTGCGTGCCGATTTTGTGAAGATCACGGAAATTCTTAAGGATTCCGCACGCAATCGAGGGGCGGACGCGGCAGATAAGCTCCGTGCCACGGCCGAACGCGGCTGGAGCGAAGCGAAGAGCACGGCGCAAACCGTTATCGACGAAATGGAAGAGCGCCCGCTCGGCACGGCAATGATCGTCTTTGTCGCCGGCATGTTGTTCGGCGTTCTTGTCGGCGGCCGCAGGTAGTACGGTGCTGAGCCGCTTCATCGCGCGCTTGGCAATTTCGCTGGCGGCGCTTCTGATCGCCGTCATCGCGGCGATCATTGCGCTCGGCTATTTCGTCTACGCGCTGTTCCTTGTGCTGCTGAATGTCGCGGTCGCGCCGGCGGCCGCGGTGCTGACCGGAATTATCGTCCTCTTGGTGGCGATATTGCTGGTTGCAGCAACGCAAGGCCGTTCGCGGCGCGGCCGAAAGCGTGGCGCGAGCCCATCTCTGGAGGGCTTCGAGAATGCCGCCGAGCTTGGCGGCGAGCTTGCCCGCAAGGTGCGCTCGCTGATCGGATCGGAGGCGGGCGGCGGCTTGCTGGCTGCGCTGGTCGCTGGATTTGCCATCGGCATGAGCCCCAAGCTCCGGGCCTTCCTGCAGTCCATCCTTAAGCCGTAACCGACCTGATTCCTCGCAGATTACCGCGTCGGCGAGTTGCCGTGCGGTGGGCGCCATTGTGCCGCCTGGGATATCGCCGCTATTGTTTTTGCAAACGCCATCCGCCTGAGGAACATAATGGGAACCATTGATGCCGATGCTCACGTCATCGAGACGATGACGACATTCGACTATATCGATCCGGAATTTCGCCATCTCAAACCTCGGGTGGTGCGCCAGGTCGAGGGCGAGCATGCGAAAAGCAATGAAGGCGGCATCCAGAAGGAGTTCTGGATCATCGACGGGCGACTCCAACCCAAGGAGCACAATGTCGGCTCCAACACCTCCGATGTGTCCCGCGAGATGCGCGACGTCCAATCGCGCCTCGATCACATGGACGCGCTCGATATCGACGTGCAAGTGCTTTATCCGACGGTGTTCTTGCGCGCCTGGACTCAGGACCCCACAGTCGAAGTCGCGCTCTGCCGCAGCTACAATCGCTGGCTTGCCGACATTTGGAAACAAGGCAAGGGCCGCCTGCGCTGGGCGGTGATGCCGCCGTTACGCTCCATGGATGAGACACGCAAGGAACTCGCCTTCGGCAAGGAGAACGGCGCCTGCTGTATCTTCGTCCGGGGACTGGAATTGGAGATGCGGCTCACCAATCCCTATTTTTTCCGGCTCTATGAGATGGCGCAGCAATTCGACCTACCCGTCTGTTTTCATTCCGGCAACAACAGTTTTGCTGTGCGCGACATCTACGCCACGGAAGGGGGATTCGGCCGGTCCAAACTTCCCGTCGTGGGCGCTTTCCACAATCTGTTGATGGACGAGATCCCCAAGAAGTTCCCCAGATTGCGCTGGGGTTTCATCGAGGTCAGCGCGCAATGGCTGCCCTACGCCTATAATGACCTCGATCTGCGTTTCAAGCGCAAGGATCGCGTCATGGCCGATGATCCTCTGAAGGCCAACAATATGTATGTCGCCTGTCAGTGTACGGATGATCTCGATTACATTCTCAAACACGGCGGCGCGGACAATTTGGTCATCGGCACCGATTACGGGCATGCCGACACCTCGGCGCAGATCGAAGCGTTGCGCATCCTGAAGAAAGAGGGAAAGGTCGACAAAACGGTGATCGACCGCATCCTCGACGCCAACGCCCGCGCCCTATACGGCCTGAACTGAGGCGCCGATGATCGTCACGCGCGTCGACCTCCAACCCTGCGTGATGCGCAAAGAAGACCCGAATTGGCGCTTCGCGCTCGGCGCCAATCCGGTAACCGAGGGCGTCGTGGTGACGCTCACCGCGCAAGACGGCGCGCAAGGCTTCGGTTACGGCTCCGCCACCCCCCATATGGGAGCGACGCGCGAAACCCTGATGGCGGCACTCGGCCGTTTCGTGCCGCTGGTCGTGGAGCGCGATTCCTTCGACGTCGAGGAGATCCTGCAGGCCCTCGATAGGGATCTCACAGAAAACAACCAAGCCAAGGCCGCCATCGATTGTGCTCTGCACGATTTAAACGCCCGCATCCTCGGCATTCCGCTGCACCAATTGCTCGGCGGCACATTGCGCGACTCGGTCCCCATCCTTCGCATCCTCGCCATCAAGACTCCGGAAGAGATGGCCATTCAGGCGCAGAAACTGGTCGACGCCGGCTATCGCTATCTGAAGATCAAAGTGCATGGCGATGTGACCGAGGACGTGGCGCGCGTGCGCGCCATCCGCAGCCAGGTGGGGAGCGGCGTGCATCTCACCATCGACGCGAACCAATCCTATTCGGTCAAGGATGCGATTATCGCACTCAACCGCATGGCGGAGTTCGACATCGATCTTGCGGAGCAGCCGGTGGCAGCGGGCGATCTGAAAGGCCTCAGGCTGGTCACCGACTCGGTCTCGGTGACGGTCGAGGCGGACGAAGCGGCCGCCAGCCTCACGGACGTGATGCGGCTGGTCTCCGAACGGATCGTGGATGCGGTCAGTTTGAAAATTCCCAAGCTTGGAGGTTTACGCAACACGCTCGCCGCCGCGCGCATCTGCGAGGCCGGCGAAGTGAGCTATCGCATGGGCGCCGCCGTCGGTTGGCGACTGCTTTCCGCACAAGCCATGCATCTTGCCGCCACCCT
>DASQIQ010000121.1:0-7887 GCA_035631495.1 Micropepsaceae bacterium | reverse complement strand
TTTCATGGCCGCGTCGATCGTGCTGTTGATGTTATCGGTGCGCGCGGCGCTGATCGTGTTCTAAAAAAACGGCCGCCTTCTTTCGAAGGCGGCCGCTCTCCTCATCCTAGCGGATGAGAAATTCCATCAACTCAATACCATTTGCGCAGACGGACATCGCTGGCAGTGCCGACGAGCGTCTTGAACTTGTTCACGTCGCTCATGCCGTAATGATACGGATAGACGATCTTCGGCTTGAAGTCCTTCACCCAGGTCGCTGCCGCGTCCTCGGTCATGGTGTAGGGCAGGTTCATCGGAACGAAGGCGACGTCGATATTGGGCAGAGTCTTCAATTCGGGCGTCTCTTCCGTATCGCCGGCGAGGTAGACCCTTTTCCCGCCCATGGTGAGCACATAACCATTGTCACGCCCCTTGGGGTGGTACATCAGCCGGTCCGGGGTGACGTTGTATTCGACGACGGCCTCCACTGGCACGCCAGCGAAGGTGCCCTTGTCGCCGTTCTTCATCACTTTGGTCTTGGCCTGGAGCGGGGCTGGCATCTTGGCGTAGACACTCTGCGGCGCGACGATGACGGTGTTCGGACCGGCGAGGTCTGTCAGCGTCAGCACGCTGAAATGATCGTCATGTTCATGGGTAATCAGAATCAGGTCCGGCGGATTCGCGCCTTTGAAATCCGCTCCGCCGTTCTTCATCGGATCCGGCGGGAAGGCGGTAGGATCGGCGACGATCCGCTTGCCGTTCCAGGTCAGAACGACGCCCGCGTGATGGACGGGATGGATGACAAGATTGCCGTTGGTGGTGGCGATCTGGTCGTCCTGAGCGGCTTGCGCGACAGCCGGAGTCGAGACCGACACCGATACCGCGCCTGAGGCCAGCGCCAGAACGGCAAAGGCTGCAGCAACGCCGAAAATGTGAGTGGTTTTCACGATTCTTCTCCTAATGTTGGTCGCAAGAAGGTCTGGGCCTGACGGTCGGGGGGACGAAGCAGGCGCCGGGCGCGGAATATAGGCATGAGGGCCTGGTCTGGCTATGGGCCGAAGCACGAATTTGTGAACGAGAAAGGCGAATAGATGAAGCTCAAACTTTGGCAGGTGGATGCATTCGCGGAACGCCCGTTCGGCGGCAATCCCGCTGCGGTCGTGCCACTCGAAAAATGGCTACCGGACCCGGCGATGCAGGCCATTGCGAACGAAAACAATCTCGCCGAGACCGCTTTCCTCTTACGCCGAGAGGCAGGACTTTACGAACTGCGCTGGTTCACCCCAACGGTGGAGGTGCCGCTTTGCGGCCATGCGACCCTGGCTTCCGCCTGGGTGATCTTTGCAGAACTGGAGCCGAGCCTCCCTGAGGTGCGGTTTGCAACCCAAAGCGGCATCCTGACGGTCGAGAGAAGCGCAGATGGACGCCATAGCATGGCGCTACCCACCGGCAGGGTGGAATCGCTCCCCGCGCCACCAGGGTTTGGCCTCGCCCTCGGCGAGGCCCTGCGCGTCGGCCCGCCTTCTGAGATTCATTTTGCACCGACGGGCGCCGGCGGCACGCCAGCCCCACTCGGGGTTTGGCCGGAAGCGTCCATCCGCGCGATGCGCTATTCGGGCTCGCTCGCCAACGTGCTCTCGCAAGCGGGCGCGGGCGCGTTGCTTGCGACCGCGCAAGGCAATGGCGCGCCTTACGATTTCGTATCGCGCTTCTTCGCGCCCGGCGTGGGGGTGCCGGAGGATCCGGTGACCGGATCGATGCACGCCGCGCTGACACCGTTCTGGGCCAAGCGGCTGGGCAAGAAGGTGCTGCGCGCCTATCAGGCATCGCCGCGCGGCGGTGATCTTCTGTGCACGGATGAGGGCGACAAAGTGATCCTCTCCGGCCCGTGCGCGCTCTATATGCGCGGCGAGATCGAGGTCTAGACGCTTTCGCTGCGCTGTTTGTGGGACGCGAGCTTCTCGCACGCGGCATCGAGCGCGCTCGTCAATCCGGCGAGGGGCACCGCATCGTCAAAACGAAAATTGCCTGCGGCGGCGTGGATGCCGATCAACGCCATCTCGTTGATCGGATCGATCCAGACATGCCCAGTCGATTCATGGCGCGGCCCCATCCAGACATAGATCGTGATGGAGCGAACGACATTCTGGCGGTGGCCGACATAGACATGCAATCCGCGCCTCTCGGCCCATGGCATGAGAACGCCGTCGATTTCGGCGTAACCGGTCATCGGTTAGGGCGTGAGTCCGAGCGCACTGCGCAATTCCGCTTTGGCGGCCGCGAAATCGCTTTTGAATGCGGGATTCTGCATCATCACCGCGACCATCGCCGTGGCCGAAATGCGCCCCGATTCGATATCCGAGGGGAAATGAACCCCGGCCACCAGGCGGTTCTCGCCATACTCCCAGCCGCGCGCGAAAATTTCGGCACGCTTCTCCGGCACCATGGCCGCGAGGAGGATCGCCGTTGTGGTCCCGAAATTGGCGTTGCCGCTCGGATAGGAATAGCTGAAGGCCGGCGTCTCGACGGGCCGGCACGGCGAGCCCGCATTGTGCGGCGCGGTGTTCTTTTCCGCCTCTCCCGGCTTCATGGCCATGTCCTGGGCCATCGTTCCTGGCGGATGGACATCCTTGCTGACGACAAAGGGACGGGGCCGCTCCCAGCAATCCTTCACCAGATTGACCTGCGCAGCGGTCTCGCGCCCGACTTTGCGGATGAACGCGGCGGCATTGGGAATGTTCTCCGGCGTGAATTTCGGACCCATCACATTGGCGAAGCCGAAGAGATCGACCTTGTCGTCCAGCGAGCGCTTTACCAGGGCCGGGGTGCGCTGTTTCTGCGCCGTCAGCACGTCGCCCAAATCGCGTCTCTGCAGGTCTGAATTGGCCGGCGGAGGCGGCGGCAGCAACAGAATCGCGTCCACCTGGCCAGCCGAAAGATAGGGTTCATTCGACAGTGAGAGCGCCGGCGTAGCGCTCAACACCAACAAGGCCGCTCCGAAGAGATATTTGCGCATAGAAAGCCCTCTCATGTCTCGGCAAGAGACTAGCTTATAACGAGTTCCCACTCGCAGGCAGAATTCGAGGATGTTTTGCTTCTCCTCTCCTTCGCTTGCCCAGCCTGCCCCGAAATTGGGTCCGGCACACGGCCTCACAGCTCAGCCCTCTTTTTCAAAATTGATCAGGCCCCCTGACAGTACCTCTCATGCCAATTCGATCACGCCCGTGAACGTAATTAAAAGAACTTTAATTCAATTGTTCGAAAATGGTCACAGTGTTCCCCTCGAACACGCTCAAACGACCTTCGAGGAGTTGCCGTTCCTAGTTCTATTTCGACGAGATGAGCCAGTTTTATTTGGGATTATTGTGCAGTTACTTCCTCAGTCAGGACAAAATCTTGTCAAGCCGCGCGAAGAAGGGGCCCGCCGCATGCCGCTCCTGATCCGCGACCTCCTGGCCTATTGCCGTGTGCGGACAGCCGGGAAGGATCTCCAAGAACGATCCGGTACGGGCGCTTTGGAACAGGTTCTCTCGAACTTGCAGGGCGCAATCCTGGAGAGCGGTCCAGCGGTCAGGCGCGACCCACTGCCCACCGTGATTGCGGACGGTACGCGCGGGCTCCTGCGATCCCTGCGCTATGCCGTCGAGCGCAAGCGCATGGAAGAAGCGTTGTTTGAAGAAAAGGACCGCGCGCAAGTAACGCTGAACTGCATCGGCGACGCGGTCATGAGCACCGACGTCTTGGGCAATGTGAACTATCTCAACGCCGTGGCGGAAAACATGACGGGCTGGTCACGAGACGAGGCCGTAGGCCGTCCGATTGAAGACGTGCTTCAGATCATCGATGCGACCACGCGCAATCCGGTTCAGAATCCGGCAGCATCGGCGATTCTGGAGAACAAGACCCTAGGGCTCACGCCAAACTGCATCCTGGTGCGCCGCGACGGCTTTGAATCCGACATCGAAAATTCGGCTGCGCCGATCCACGATTCCCGGGGACGCGTAACGGGCGCCGTCATGGTGTTTCGCGACGTCAGCGAGGCGCGGACGCTGTCTCGAAGAATGTCCTTTCTAGCCCAACACGACAGCCTCACCCAATTGTCCAACAGAATGGTGCTAAACGACCGGCTGACCCAGGCGATAGCCATGGCTCACCGCCACGGAAAAAAACTGGCGGTGCTTTTTCTGGACGTGGATCGCTTCAAACACATCAACGATTCTTTTGGCCACGCCATTGGCGACCGTTTGCTGCAATCCGTATCCAAGCGCCTGCTTTCTTGTGTGCGCCGTTCGGATACGGTGAGCCGGCAAGGTGGCGATGAATTCGTGATCCTGCTTTCGGAAGTGACGCGGGCGGCGGATGCTGCCATTTGCGCGGACAAAATACTCCAGACCCTCAGTGTGCCCCACGACATCGACCCACATCATCTGCACATCACCGCGAGCATCGGCATCGCCACCTATCCCGATGACGGGACAGAGACCGAGATGTTGATGAAGAATGCGGATTTTGCGATGTACGACGCCAAGGAGAACGGGCGCAATAACTACAAATTCTTCAAGCCCGAAATGAACGCCCGCGCGATCGAACGGCAGGCTCTCGAAAGCGGTCTGCGTCAGGCGATAGAGCGGGAGGAATTCGTGTTGCACTACCAGCCGCTGATGAACCTGGATTCAGGCACCATCATCGGCGCCGAGGCGCTCGTCCGCTGGCGTCATCCCGAGCGCGGCCTCGTCCCACCTGTGGAATTCATCCCCGTTGCGGAAGAGACGGGCCTGATCGTGCCGATCGGCCGCTGGGTCTTGCGCGAGGCCTGCCGTCAAGCCCGAGCGTGGGCGGACGCCGGCATGCCCCCGACGCGCATCTCGGTCAATGTCTCCGCGGTGGAATTGCGCAGCGACGATTTCGTTGCGCGCGTGCGCGCGGTTCTGACGGAGACCGGCCTCAACCCGAACTATCTGGAATTCGAGCTGACCGAAACGTTCCTGTTGCAGGACTGGAAGTCCACGGCCGCGGTGCTTCACGCCCTTAGGGACATGGGGGTGCAGCTCGCACTCGACGATTTCGGCACCGGCTTTTCGAGCCTCAGTCATCTCAAGCGCTTCCCGATCGATACTTTGAAGATCGATCAGTCCTTCGTGCGCAATCTCAGCATGGATGATGGTGACGCCAGCATCGTCAGGGCCGTGATCAGCATGGGCAAAAGCCTGCATAAGCGGGTGGTGGCGGAGGGCGTGGAAACGCGAGAACAGCTCACATTCCTGCAGCAGCAGAGCTGTCCCGAGGGGCAAGGCTTTTATTTCAGCAAGCCGATGGCTGCCGGAGCATTAGGCCAACTGCTCAACGCCGCCTAGGCCCTCTTCGGGCCGAAGCCACGCCGCGCCGAATCTGTCGCCTCACCGATCTCGTGCCGCCCACGCTATTGTGAGGCGATCGTGAACTTATGAACCCGCTTGCCGCGATTTTCGTCGACATAGACATTGCCCTTGGAATCAACGGCGATGCCGTGCGCCTGGTTGAACTCGCCCGGGAAGCTCCCGGGGCGGCCGAAACTCGACAGCTTCTTGCCGCTCTGGCGGTCGACGATGTCCACCGTCGCATTGTTCTGATTGACGATGAAGATGAACTTCTGTGCGGGATCGGGTGAGAAGTCGATCGCAACCACGGCGCCCCCGCTCTGCTTGGGCGTTCCGTTCTTTGGTGCGGTGACGGGCGTCCAGGGCAGATCGAAGCTCTTCTGAAGCTTTCCCATCTTGTCGAACATGCGGAGCTGCGCGCCCTGCCGGTTGCAGACATAGATCACGCCATCACGGCTCATCGTCAGGCAGTGCACGGTTTCCATATCCTCCTGCTTCCACTGGCGCAGGAACTTCCCCTCCTTGTCGAACACCGCGATGCGGCGGTTGGTGCCCCCGCCTTCGCCATCGGATACGTAAACGTCGCCGTTCTGCCGGTCGACGAAAATGCTGGAGGGCATGAAGAATGTCGCAGCGGGCGAATTGAGCGGCTTGCCCTTGGCGGTGCCGTCCGAGGAATCGAGCACGCCCTTCTTGCCGATCTGCAGCAGCAGCTTCTTTCCGTCATGAGTATATTTTTGGATCATGCCGGAGGGAGCAGCCGCCACCCAGACATTGCCGTCCTTGTCGAAATGACAAGAGTGCAGGCGCGGGTCGAGAAGGTTCGGATCGCCCCAGGAATTGACGACATTGCCGGCCGGATCGAACTCGATCATCGGCGGCGCCAGGGTCCCCCCATTCAAATCGCCCTCAAGCACATCCTGCCGGTTGAGAATCAGCACATGGTCCTGCGCATCGACGCAGAGCCCACCCAACCCGCCGAGCACCCATTTGTTCGGCAGAGGCTTGGGCCAGGACACGTCGGCCTCATAGCGCGGCGCGCCGTTTTGCGCCTGGGACGAGGTCGGACCAAGGATTGCGGCGGCAATCGCCAATGCCGAGAACGCGCCGATTCTGACGGTTCGATGTGTTTTCATGTCGATTTGTCCTCCCTCACCCGCCCATTCCCTGCGCGGGGATTGCCAATCTTATCGGGCCGCACCATAGCGCATTGACGCCACGCGGTGAAATCGCTTACAGACGCCCCGGGCCACGCTCCCCCAACGGAGCGCCGTCATTCTGGAAGGAATGAAACATGACCGGCAATCGACCGGCCGTGCGCCCCGCACGGCCTTTTTTTTCGTCCGGACCCTGTGCCAAGCGCCCGGGCTGGACTCCCGAAGCCCTTAAGGACGCCTGCCTCGGGCGCTCGCACCGCTCTAAGCCCGGCAAGGCCAAGCTCAAAGAGGCGATCGACCGCACGCGCGCGATTCTGCGGGTGCCCGCCAATTACCGCATCGCCATTGTGGCCGGCTCCGACACCGGCGCCGTCGAGATGGCCTTGTGGTCGCTGCTCGGCCCCCGGCCCGTAGATGTGCTGGCCTGGGAGAGTTTCGGCGAGGATTGGGTCACCGATGTCGCCAAGCAGTTGAGGCTGAAAGACACACGCATCATCAAATCGGGCTATGGCGAGCTGCCTGATCTGCGACAGACCGACCCGAGCCACGACATCGTTTTTTTGTGGAACGGCACGACTTCGGGCGTGCGCGTGTCGGATGGCGAGTGGATCGCCGATAACCGTGAAGGGCTGACGATCTGCGACGCGACGTCGGCCGCCTTCGCCATGGATCTGCCCTGGCCCAAACTCGATGTCGTGACCTTCTCCTGGCAGAAAGCACTGGGCAGCGAAGGCGGGCATGGGATGCTGGTCATATCGCCGCGCGCCGCTGCGCGCCTCGAATCCTACAGCCCGCCCTGGCCGATGACGAAAACATCGCGGGTGACCAAGGACGGCAAACTGGTCGAAGGCATCTTTGAGGGCGAGACCATCAACACGCCTTCGATGCTTTGCGTGGAGGATTATCTCGATGCGCTGAAGTGGGCGGAACGCATCGGCGGCCTCCCCGCTCTGATCGGGCGCGCCGATGCCAATCTCGGCGCGCTGTCCCTTTGGGTGAAACGGTCCGATTGGGCGGGATTTCTCGCATCCGATCCCAAGACACGCAGCAACACCAGCGTGTGCCTGAAGATCATCGATCCTTGGTTCACCGCTTTGGCCAAGGATGCACAGGCAGCAGCCGCCTCGAAGATCGCGAGCCTTTTGGAAAAGGAAAATGTCGCGCTCGATATCGGCGGCTACCGCGCGGCGCCGCCGGGTTTGCGCATCTGGTGCGGCGCCACCGTGGAAACATCCGATATCGAAGCGCTCACGCCCTGGCTCGATTGGGCCTTCGCACAAGTGAAACAATAAGAGCCCCCCACCCCTTCCCTCCCCACAAGGGGGAGGGGTGGTTTTGATTCACCTCCCTCTCGCGGGGAGGTCGAGCCGCACAGCGGCTCGGGGGGGGGGTAG
>DASQIQ010000120.1:0-7727 GCA_035631495.1 Micropepsaceae bacterium | reverse complement strand
CTTCGTTCCCAACGGCACCAACGCGCAGCCGAGCTTCCGGATCGCCGATCTTTCCAATCCGAATCTGAAGCCCTGGGTCAAGGAGCGCATGAAGAAGGACATCGACGAGGTGCTCGCCGGGAAGATCGCCTTTACCCCCAGTTCGAGCTGCGTGCCCGCGGGCGTTCCCCTGTTCATGGGCTATGGCGGACCGAACCCGATCGTATTCCTGCAGACGCCCAAGGAAGTCTGGATCATCTTCATGAGCGATCAGCAGGTCCGGCGAATCTATCTCGATGTTCCTCATTCCGCCCATCCCAAGCCCTCCTGGTATGGCGAGTCGGTCGGCCATTACGAAGGCGACACGCTCGTTGTCGACACCATCGGCATGAACGACAAGACCGTCGTCGATGTTTACCGCACGCCGCACACCGAAAAGCTCCACGTCGTGGAACGTTGGCGCATGGTCGACGACGGCAAGGCGATGGAGGCGGTCTTCACTGTGGATGACCCCGACACTTTTTATCAGCCCTGGAGCGGAATGCGACGCTATCGGCGCGCGCAACAGGAGCATGACGAAATCGTCTGTGCCGAGAACAATACGAATAATGTCTTCGACTATCACGTTCCGAAGGCGGAGAAGCCGGATTTCTGAGCCACAAGGTTTTGGTGGAGATAGGGGAGAACCATGTCCAGATTCGGATCAAGACATTTGCTTCTCACAGGCTGTGTATTGTCAGTCCTCAGTTTGAACGCGGCGGCGCAACCCGCCGCATCGCCGCCCGATTTCTCCACGACCGGCTGGCTCAATGAGAACACCTTCCATGGCGGCGAGTTGTTGCCGGTTCCCGGATCGCCCCCTCTCTTTCACCAGGATCCGGCCCATCCTTTCGTGCCCAACAACGCCGGACGTCAGCCCACCTACCGGATCGCCGATCTCTCCAATCCCAATGTGAAGCAATGGGCGAAGGAGGTCATGAAGAAGGACAATGACGAAGTGCTCGCCGGAAAGATCGCCTTCACGGCGCGCTCCTCCTGCAAGCCGGCCGGCGTTCCGGGCTTCGATCAGTTCGGCTTCCAGCCCATTTTCTTCCTGCAGGCGGCCAAGGAAGTCACCATGGTCTTTTCCGGCGACCAGCAGGTCCGCCACGTCTATCTGAACGTGCCCCATTCCGCGAGCCCGACACCGTCTTGGTACGGAGAATCGGTCGGACATTACGAAGGCGATACGCTGGTCATCGACACCATCGGTCTCAATGCCAAGACCTTCGTCGACAATTACCGCACACCCCACACCGAAAAACTGCATGTGGTCGAGCGTTGGAAACTGATCGACGACGGCAAGACGTTGGAAGTGACCTTCAAGGTGGACGACCCGGACACCTATAACGAAGCGTGGTCCGCGGTGCAGCACTTCCGGCGTGCGGATCAGCCGATGCTCGAGGAGGTTTGCGCGGAAGGGAACTTCATGCTCTTCGACTATGGTATCCCGGTGGCCAACAAGCCGGATTTCTGAACTGAAATCGCGTTTTTGCCGAACGAACCCAGTTTTTTAGTGGGCGGCTAGCGCGGCTGGCGTGTTTGCGGTTGCCAGCCGAGGCAGTGAAGCACACCGCGTCCCATCACCCATTCGAGTTCGTCGGCGACAAGGAAGTCGAGCTCCTCGGTGAACATCGTCACCGCCTGGCGATAGGAACAGCTTCGCGGCAGCCGTGAGAAATCGCTGCCCCAGAACGCTCTCCGGGCGCCGAACGCCTCGATGACGCGCTTGAGCGGATCGTGGAGATTGCGGAACGGGTAGCTTTGCGTCGAGTAGCAGGGGAGCGCGGAGACCTTGACGGAAACGTTCGGATAACGCGCCAACTCGCACACCCTCCGCGCCCCGGCCATCGCGTGTTCGTCCATCGTTTCGCGGGCAAAGCCCATATGGTCGATGATAATTCTTAGACCCGGGTAGCGCGCCGCGATGGCGGCGATCTCTGGGAGCCGTTCGGGCGCGTGGACCATCACAGGCATTTGCAAGCGCTCGGCGGCGGGCCAGAACCAATCGGCGGCGCCATTGGTCAGCAGCGGCCGATCATCGTCCCGATGGAACGTCAGTCTCACGCCCAGCATACCGCGCTGATGTTTCATCGCCGCCAGCCGCGCAGGCGCGGAAGGATGGCCGAGGAGCAGCCGGCCCATGACGGCAAAGCGTTCCGGGTGTTGCTGGGCTGCGGCCAGACACAGATCGTTGCGGTCGCCGTCCAGGGATGGCGGGATCAGGATGGCGCAATCGACGCCCGCCCTGTCCATCTGCGTCAGCAAGTCTTCCTGTCCGAGCGGCACGGGAAGGTGGGCCCGGTTCTCCATTCCCTCGCCCCATGGGCGCTCGGGGGTGTTGGCGGCCCAGATATGCACCTGGGTATCGACGATAATAATGGCGAGCGCTCCCAATTCGACGAGTTGCACAAACCATAGCAGGGCCGCCGCGGCGATAAACCGTAAACAATTGGTAGTGAAATTCATCCTTTGCCAACGGTCTGGCGCTAGAGTCCCAGAGGCTAAGTCCAGGACGCCGATGGCGAACAACGACGCGATTGCCGCACAATTCTCCGCGGTGCGATACGGGCCTGCGCGGCTCGTCGTGCCGCTGACGATCTTTTCCGGTGCGCTGCTGCTTTTCGCGGTCGAGCCCCTGATCGCGAAGATGATCCTGCCCTGGTTCGGGGGCTCCGCCGAGGTCTGGATCACGTGCCTGTTGTTTTTCCAGGCCGCGCTCCTCGTTGGTTATCTTTATGCCCATGTCCTGACCACGCGTGTCGCACCGGCATGGCAATGGCGCACGCATCTGTTCCTGCTGACGGTGAGCCTTCTCTTTCTTCCCATCATTCCGAGCGAGCGTTGGAAACCGGCTGGGGGCGAGGAACCGCTGCCGTTCATCCTTGCGCTTCTTGCCGCGACCATCGGCCTGCCCTTCGTGCTGCTTTCGGCAACGGGGCCGCTGACCCAGGCATGGCTGTCACGCTCACACTCGCGGGCAAATGCCGGGCATCAAATCTACCGGCTTTATGCGCTCTCCAATCTTGGCTCCTTGATCGCGCTATTGAGCTATCCGGTTCTGATCGAACCGTGGCTGCCCACGCGCCAGCAGGCCTGGAGCTGGTCGCTCATCTATCTCGTCTTCGCCTTGTTGAGCGCCGTAGCGGCATGGACCACCCGCAACGCCATTGCAGAAATCGATAGAACATCGGCGGATGACGAGCCCAAACCGAAAATCCGAGACCGGGTGCTCTGGTTTGTGCTCGCCCTGTGCGCATCGGCTACGCTGCTTGGCGCCACCAACCACATGTTGCGGAACATCGCGGCGATTCCGCTTCTCTGGGTGCTGCCGCTCAGCCTTTATCTGCTGAGCTTTATCATCTGTTTCGACAGTCCGCGCTGGTACTATCGCCCGGCGTGGTATGCGCTCTTTACAGCCGCCTCCAGCGCTATGATCTATTACGCCCGGAACTTCTTTGTCAGCGATTATGTCGCGCAGCTCGCTTTGTTCAACGGCGGCCTGTTCGTGATCTGCATGGTGTGTCACGGCGAATTGGCAAGTTTGAAGCCGTCGCCGCGCCACCTCACGGCCTTCTACTTAACCATCGCGGCCGGGGGTGCAGCGGGCGGTCTCTTGATCGCCGCGGTTGCCCCCGTCCTATTGCGCGACGATTACGATCTTGCCCTTCTCTTGCCGTCCGTGACGCTACTGGTGATCTGGCTGGCATGGCGGCGCATCCCTGCAGCCGAGCCGGCATGGCTACGTTGGAGCGGGCTTCTCTTCCCGCTCTATCTTTGGTTGTTCCTGACCGGGTCCCTGGCGCTCTATCTTCGCGCCGATCTTGCGGACATTCTCGTTTCTGTCCGGAATTTTTACGGCCCGCTCAGAGTCACGCTTCGCCCGGCGACCGCCACCAGCGCGGAAATCATCATGCTTCGCAATGGCAATATCGTCCATGGCCGGGAGTTCACCGCCGAGGCCAAGCGCTGCGAGCCCGTCAGCTATTATGCGCCTGCGTCAGGCATCGGCTTGGCGATAGGGGAAATGGGCAAGAATGGACCGCTCAATGTCGGCGTGATCGGGTTGGGCGCCGGCACCATTGCCGGGTACGGACGGGCGGGCGACGTGTACCGGTTCTACGAGATCAATCCGCAGGTGCGGGACTTGGCAACGCGCACCTTCCATTATCTCTCCTGCCCGGCGCAATCGAGCGTCGAACTGGGCGACGCGCGGCTCTCGCTCGAACGCGAGAATCCCCGGAATTTCGATGTGCTCGCCCTTGATGCCTTTACCGGCGACGCCATTCCCGTGCACCTGCTCACCACGGAAGCGTTCCAGCTCTATTGGCGGCACCTCAAACCGGACGGCATTCTGGCTGTCCATGTCTCGAACCGCTACGTCGATCTGGCGCCCATTGTTGCGCGTGCGGCGGAGGAGAACGGAAAATTCGCGCGGCTGATTACGAATGTCGGCGATGACGTCGATGTTGTCGTCGACGGGTCCTACTGGGTGTTGGTATCGGCAAACGCCGACTTCTTTTCGCGGTTACCCGCCCAGGGGCAGCCCATTGCCCTCGGTCCGCGCGCCTGGACGGACGATTACAGCAATCTTTGGCAATCGCTGCGCTAAGTTAGCGCTCTGGGAAATTCCCAAAGCCGCCATAACCACCGAAGCCGCCGAACATCGGGAAATCGCACCCGCCTGGATAGGGGGGATTTTTTGGCGTAAAGCCGCCGCGTGGCGGAGCCGGGCGCGCCGGTGCGTTTTGCGCGGTCGTCGCGGCAACTTTCTTCAGCAACGGATTGGCGGATGGATTCTCCGACGGCGTGAGGCCGGAAATCTCCAGAACGAGCTTGCGCCGCAAAGCGCGCGCGAAATCTCCGAAACCTTTGGCCACAAGCACGAAAGAGCCGGGCCCGCCGATGACGCAGCCCTGAAAATATTTGTCGAGGTCTTGCGGTGTCGAGTCATCGATGATCGGAAGCGCGTTGATGGTGATGCCTTTGGCAAGCGTTTCGTCGCGCGCGGCCAGAACCGGGCGGCCGGCATTGTTGACGCCGTCCCCGGACACATCGATGACCTGCTTGGCTGAACGGAAGGGACCTCTCTCGAGCATGCGTTGCGAGAGCTCCAGCGCATCGGAGATAGAGGTGCCCCGGCCCGAATGCCGCTCTGCCGTGATGAGGGTGTGGATGAACTCTTCCGCGCTCTTCTGATCGCGAACGATCATCCAGTTGACCGGCACACCCATCCAGCCATAGGCGCGGCTTGAGAAATAGATCGCCGACACGCCGATTCGGCCCAGCGAGCCGGACTGGATCGCCTGGATGACGTCCTTGCTCAAGAAGGCTTCGGCAATGCCTTTGCGCTGCAGTTCCGCCTCTTGGTAATCGATGCTCCCCGACGTATCGATGGCAAGAACGAGCTCGACATCGACCTCCTGCGGCCCCGTTGCCGACGGCAATGTCGGGGGCAATGGGAAGGGCGCCGCCGGGGCCGCGGCGAAACCCACCTCCGGTCCGATGAATGCGAGCAAAGCGCTCGCCGCTATCGCACTCAACGACGCCCTGACGTTCCGACGCATGATACGCCCCGCCTCAGCTGTGGCCTTTGCCGCCGAAACTTATACAGAACCAGGGCTAGCGGCAAATGGACGATCTGTCATTCTCCACGCATCAATCTGGTTGCGCAAAGACGCTTCAAGGGCCAAGCTGACGGGAAAAATGGGGAGGAAGCCGTGCTGGCCGTCGCGCGCGCCGGAAAGAAACGCCATCCCTATCACCGCCGTCGTCGGGGCGGTCAGGGTTTGCGCGTCCATGCCAATGGAACTCCCGTGCTTGCCGCGATCGATGTGGGTACCAATGCGTGCCGGCTCTTGATCGCGGTGCCGGAATGGCACGCGCAGGGAGGCGAGGGTCAGGCTTCAACGATTCCCCGCGTGATCGATTCCTACACCGCCAATGTGCGCCTGGGTGAAAGCCTCGAGCTCACAGGCACGATTTGCGACGCCGCGCTCGACCGCACGGTCGCGGCGCTGAAGGTCTGTGCGTCCCGGCTGAAGCGGCGGAACGCAACCCACGTCAAGGCGATCGCGACGGAGGCGTGCCGCCGCGCGGCCAACGCGCAGGAACTCGTCAGGCGTGCGGCCGCGGAAGCCGGTATCTCCCTCACCATTGTCACGCCCGAAGAGGAAGCGCGCCTCGCCGCTGCGGGTTGTCTGCAATTGATCGGCCGCGAGTTCGAAGGCGCTCTCATCTTCGATATCGGGGGCGGTTCGACCGAACTGATTCTCGTCCGCCGCGACGGCGCCCGTCATCCGGCGCGTCACGACATCGTCGCCTGGAGTTCGGCGCCCGTCGGCGTGGTGAAATTGGCCGAGCGCCATGGCGGCAGACAACTCGCCGCCAAGAGCTACGCGGCCATGCGGGCGGAGCTTGCGGATATC
Organism: Micropepsaceae bacterium; assembly: GCA_035631495.1. Taxonomy (GTDB): domain Bacteria; phylum Pseudomonadota; class Alphaproteobacteria; order Micropepsales; family Micropepsaceae; genus CAIYRG01. The sequence goes on along the minus strand of DASQIQ010000120.1, from coordinate 1,281 downwards.
TTCGCCTCCATGAGGCGCGAACTCGGTCCTGACCTGTTCGACGCCAAGCGCTATCATTTGCTCGGCACGTCCGGGACCCTCACGACGCTGGCCGGCATCCAGCTCGGATTGAAGCGCTATGAACGCAGCCGGATCGATGGGCAGTGGCTGCGGCGCGATGATATTCTGGCGATCACCAACACCATCGTGACGCGCGATTTCCCAGAGCGCGCTGCGATTCCGTGCATCGGCATGGATCGCGCCGACCTGATTCTCCCGGGCTGCGCCATTCTCGGCGCGATCATGGAGAATTGGCCTTGCGCCACGTTGCGCGTTGCCGACCGCGGACTGCGCGAGGGAATGTTGATCGCGCTTCTGCGCGAGTCCGAAGCGGCGCCGGTCCTTTCCGTCGCGGACACGGGGATGGGTTGACGATTTCATGCCGACAAAATCGCCGGGGGGACGCGGCTTGCGCGTGCGCGTCCGCTCCAAAGGCCTGAAGCTATCCTCCGCACGCTGGCTGGACCGGCAGCTCAATGATCCCTATGTCGCCGAGGCCAAGGCGAAAGGCTACCGCTCGCGCGCCGCCTTCAAACTGATCGAGCTCGACGACAAGTTTCATTTCCTCAAGCCCGGGGCGCTTGTGCTCGATCTTGGCGCGGCCCCCGGCGGATGGAGTCAAGTGGCGCGCGCACGGGTGGGAGCGAAGGGGCGAGTCCTTGGCGTCGACATTCTCGACATCGATCCCATTGCCGGCGTCGAGACGATGAAGCTCGACCTCATGTCGGGAGAAGCGTCCATGGCTATTGGCGCGGTGCTCGCGGGGCCTGCCGATGTCGTGCTTTCCGACATGGCTTCCGCGACCACCGGTCATCGCGCCACCGATCATTTGCGCACCACGGCGCTTTTCGAGGCAGCGCTTGAACTCGCCGAAGATTTGCTGAAGCCCGGCGGCGTCTTTGTCGGCAAAGTGTTTCAGGGCGGTGCCGCGCCGGAGCTGCTTGCGCGGCTGAAAAGATCCTTTCGCGATGTGCGCCACGTCAAGCCCCCGGCCTCTCGCGCAAAGTCCGTGGAGCTCTACCTCGTGGCGATGGGGTTTCGTGGAAATTGAGAAGCGTTGCCTCAGCGGAACTAGGGTTCCGGCGGGACGTTCCCTCTTGGTATCCCGCAAAGGAGAAGGCTATGACGTCAATGCAGACGGATATGGGCCGGGGCGAAGTTCCTCGGGAAGAAACCGCATCATTGATCGCAAGCGACAAGGTCGAGGGAACGGCCGTTTATGGACCCGACAACGACAAGATC
>DASQIQ010000119.1:0-15603 GCA_035631495.1 Micropepsaceae bacterium | reverse complement strand
AATTTGCACGACATCGAAGCGAAGAATCGGGCGGCTGAATCGCCCACCAAAATTCATTTCAAGGGGAGAATCGATCATTGCGCGGTGCTGCTCAAACTATCGCATCCGAAAACGAATATTGTGCAAACCGGCTGCTGCTTGCCCTCGGACGCAAAGATCGGGCGCTGATAGAACCGCATCTCGCGCTCAGGCTTGTAGGTCGCGGCCAAGTTCTCTTCGAACCCGGGGAGGACATTGAAACCACCTATTTCCCCTGCCGGGGTACCCTGGGTTCGCTGCTCGTGGTGTCGGCGGACGGACGGGAAGTGGAAGCCGCGACGATCGGATGCGAAGGCGCGATCGGGGGCATCGTCAGCGCCGGTCATAAGCCGGCGTTCGGTCGTGCCGTCATCCAGATCGGCGGTCCCGCGTTCTCTGTCCCGACTGCGCGGCTGGAAGAGGTCAAGCTGCGTTCGCCCGTCTTCCATGACCTTTTTTCCCGTTACGCCGATGTGTTGCTCGCGCAAATGATGCAGTCCGTGGCCTGCAACGCGCTGCACTCGATCGAAGCGCGCTGTTCCCGATGGCTGCTTTCGACTCAGGATCGCGTGGGACTGGCCGCCATTCCGCTCACCCAGGAAGCGCTTGCGGAAATGCTTGGCGTTCAGCGCACCACCGTAACCGCGGTGGCGCAGGCGCTACAGGCGCGCGGCCTGATCCGTTACGCGAGAGGCCGGGTGGAAATTCTCAATCGTGAAGGCATCGAAGAAATCGCCTGCGAGTGTTACGCGGCTGTCGAAGATCATTTCGGGAGATTGCTGCCTGAGATGGTCCAGGATGATCGCTAGCGCGGTCGGTATCTCCGGCCGCTTGCACGATAGGAATAGTCCTGCGATCGACCCACCATGGAAGGCGAAAAAGATTCTCGCAAGGGTTCTGGCACCGGGAAGCTAAGCCGTGACGCGGAACGACATTGCATCGTCGCGCGTACCCAGAATGGCTAGTAAATGGAGTAGGCCATGAAAAACCTAGCAATCGCACTCAGCGCGGCGGTCGTGGCCGCCCTTCTGTCGGGCTGTGCCTACCGGACCTATGACGAATATGGCTATCGGTACGGCTACGGGCCTCGCTACGCTTATGCTGCCCCCGTTGAAAATTACTACTATGTCGGCGGCCATCGTTTGAGTTGCCGCTTCGACTACGATTCGCGATTCTGTCCTTGATGGTCTGATCGCGTTTCAGCGATAGCGCCGCGCTCAGGCGCGGTGCTATCGTTCTACTTCCCCGGAGTTGTTTCGGCGCTTTCTGCGCTTTCGAGCTTGTCCAGGACGGCCTCCGCTGTGACGTCCTGTTTGAGTTCTTCGACTTCGCTATCCACGGATGTCGTGACGCCGAGTTTTTGCGCAACCGCCGATACGATCGCCATCAATCGGGTCAATTCGTGCTCGACCAGAAGCGTCATCTGCACGTGGAGGTCCGCGCGTCTGTCCGCGGCTGCCGACATGCGGTTCTGGGTGATAAGGACAAAGGTCGCAAGGAAGATCGCCTCCAGCGATGCGGCCACGGCCAAATAGTCCAAGGACGGATCGAAGCGGCCAATCCCGGGCAATCCCCAAATATTCGCGACGATCCAGAAGCCGAAGATCGCAAGATGGACATAGATGAAAACCATGCTTCCGGTGAATCGGGTGATCGCGGTGACAAATCTCTCATGACGCGTCGCGGCGGCGGCCTCTTCTCGCCGCCGCTCCATCAAGGCGTCGATATTGCGTTCCAGGACCCAGTTGAGGCCGGGAGCGGAGGGCTCCGCATCGGCATCCCAGCTGCTTTGCGGCGTCGGCGCGGATGGGTCTTTGTTCGGTGACAACGAAATCCCTGCGGAGAAGACGGCAATTCGGGTACGCGCGCAGCGTTCAACGGTTCCGCTTCAGGTTTGAGGAAGATGCAAGAGAGTTAAGGCTTTGCCGCCTGATCCGCGAATTTGGGTCGACGTCGTGCAGAGCGGGCAGCTGGTTACCGCACGGCAAATGGCGGCCGCATCGCTTGCGCGAAATACGGAAAGAAACTCGAATTTCCGCTGAATCCGGCGATGCGATCGTGCAGTTCTTCGGTGCGCGCTATGAAACCGTGGACGTGCTGGTTGCGCCCGATTCTTAGTGCAAGGTGCTAACGTCAGCCCGGGTCCATGCCGGTCTTTTTGATCACCGGAGCCGCGGCGGGCGCGCTCAGGAATTTCATCAGCGCCCTGGCGGCATCGGGCGCAGCGGCGGATTTGTGCAAGGCGGCGGCGAAGACCGTTACCTCCTGCGCATCCGGCGGCAGCGGACCGAGATAATCGATGCCCTTGACGTGCAGCAATTCGCTCACCTGCTGAAAGCCGATCTCGGCCCCACCGCGCGCGACCACCACGCCAACCGGCGTGTCGGGGGGCGATACGACGATCTTGGATTTCACGGCATCGGCAATGCCCCATTGCTGGATCAGTTTGGCCATGTGCACGCCGCTCGGCCCCGTCGAATAGGAGATGGTTTTCGCCGCGAGCAGGGCTTTTTTCAACCCATCCGCAGAACGGATGTCGGGTTTGGGGGCGCCGGCGCGCACGGCGATTCCGACGCCGGATTTCGCGACATCGGTGCGGCTGCCAGCGACGAGCTTTCCCTGTTTCAGCAAATCATCGATCTGGGCCACGGGGAGAATGACGACATCGGCCGTCTCGCCCCCGGCGACACGGTTCGCGACTTCGTTGACCCCGCCCCATATCGTCACGACATGGTGCCCGGTCGCTTTCTCGAAAGCCGGTACGAGTTCCGTATAGGCCTCTCGGAAGCCCGGCGAGCCGATCACTTTGATCTCGGCGGCGTTGGCGATTCCGGCCAGCATGACCACACTCGCGAGGGCGAGCGTGGTCATGCCGGTAAGAATCGCCCGATCCATTATCGCCATGCGGAATAGATCTGCTTGCTCACCAGGAAGTCGGGGTTCACGCCAGCCCGCGGCGTGAATTTCTGGACGCGCCCCGAATCCACTTCGGCGACGAAGAAATTTCCTTCCTGATCGACCGAGAATCCATGCACGCCCCAGAAGCCGCCGGGGAAATCGCCCCCGGTGCCCCAGGAATAGAGGAAGTGCCCTTGAAGATCATATTTCAGCATCTTCGATGTGCCACGATCATAGGCCCATAAATTGCGATCGGCGCCGATATAGAGCAGGTGAATGTCGGAAGGATCTTCGCCGAAGCTCCAGTCGTAGAGGAATTTGCCGTTCTCGTCGAAGACCTGGACGCGATGATTGCCCCGGTCGTTGACGAAGACGCGGCGCGTCGTCGGATCGAGCGCGATGCCGTGCACATTGTTCATATAGCCGGGGCGCTTCTCATTTGGGATCGTGCCCTTCTGCCCCCACGCCATCAGGAATTTGCCGTCCTTGTCGAACTTCGCCACGCGCGTGCCGTTATAACCGTCGGCGACGAACATCGTGCTGTCGGGAAGCCAGGTGATATAGGTCGGCCGGTTGAAATGCGTGCCGTCGGCGCCATCCACGGTCGGCGTGCCGATGGTCTGCACCAGCTGCTTTCCGTCATGGGTGAATTTGTAGATCGCGTGCATATGGTCGTCGACCACCCAGACGTGTTTCTCCGGGTCATAGGGATTGACGGCGACGAAGTGCGGCCGCTTCAGGATCTTGTCCCATTGCGTCCAGCGCTCGATGATGTTGCCGTTGTGGTCCACCACCGTGATGCAGTTTTCCCATTTGGCATCGAGGCCGACCGTGCCCTTCCACAGCTTCATGCCGTCCTTGGGATCCTGGCCGGTGCCGCCGGCGCCGGGGAGCGCGGAGACGGTTGCATCGCGGAACGGCAGACGGCCGATGGGGAACTGGATGCTCGGACCGAATTCGGGAAGCAGCTTGGTAGCCGGCCGTTTGATATTGGGAAGCTCACCGCGGAAGATGAGATAGATGCGGTCAGGGCTTTCGGCATAGATGCTCTGGCCCGCGCCCCAGGTCCAATTCTCGTTGCCGGGAACGGTGCTGATGTCCTTGGGCCAGCCCTTCACGACATTATAGGGGCCGAACATATCCTGCCCTCCCACCACGCCCGGAATCGCGGCAAAGCCCACACCCGGCCGGGGCTGAGCTTCGATGGCCGATGTCGTATGGGCGATTTCAAATCCCGCCACGCAGCCGATGACAGCCGCGCCCAATGCCAAAGCCTGTTTACGCATGAATATTCCTCTCCCGGAAGTTCGTGCCGGGAGAGGTATCACAAAGCCGAGGAAACGGCGACGGGTAGGCGTGGCCTATTCCACCGGGCGCAATGTCTCGCGCCATAGGGGGCCGGTCTCCGCTGCCGCCCGCTCGCCGAAGAGCGGCACGCTGCGAATGGCGATGGCCGAGATCAGCACCGGAAGCGCCAGGACGGAATAGTAGGCCAGCCGCTGCCAGCCCGCCGCAATCAAGAGGCCTCCAAGATACGGGCCGACAACCGCCCCTAGCCGGCCAAAGCCAATCGCAAGCCCGGTGCCGGTGTTGCGCACGAGCGCCGGATAGATCCGGGGCACGATGGCGTACAGACTCGCCATGGAACCGATCATGAAGAACCCCGTCACGAAGGCGGCGGTCATGACCGGCACGATACCGCTCTCAGTCGCGCCATAGCCCACAATGCAGACAAAGAGCCCCGCCAAAAGATAACGCGACACTTTTCGTGCGCTCGATCTGCCTGCCAGATAGCCGAACGACATGCCGCCGATGATGCCGCCCACATTGAGCAGGACGGAGGCGAAAATTCCCTGCTCGACGGAAAAACCCAGATCGACGAGATTCTTCGGCGTCCAGGACAGCACGAAATAGAAGCTCAGCATCAGCATGAAATAACTGAGGCAGATGAGAAGCGTGGCTTTTGCGAACCGCCCTTCGAACACGCCGACGACCGCGCGCGTGGTTTTCTCCTCGCGCGTGATCCCGGGAAGCTGGGATATCTCCTGATGTCCGAGGCGCCTCAACACGGCATTGGCGCGCGTCAGCGCGTTGCTGGTCTTCGAAGCCAGGATGAAATCAAGCGATTCGGGAAGAACGAAAACGGCGGGAAGCAGAACCGTCGAACACGCGCCGCCGAAGATGAAGGCCGCGCGCCAGCCGAAAGCCGCGATCAGATAGGCCGAGATCGAACCGCCGACGATGGCGCCCGCGGAATAGCCGACCACCATTGTCGAGATGGATAGATCGCGCCAGCGGTCGGAGGAATATTCCGAAAGCAACGTGTTGCCGCTCGCAAGAACGCCGCCGACGCCGATCCCCGTCAACAGGCGGCACACCGCGAGCTCCCACACATTGCCGGTAACGGCCGAAGCGAGCATGCCCACGCTGAGGATCGCAGTGGACGCGATCAACACGGCGCGCCGGCCGAAGACATCCGCTACCGGAGACAGAAAGAGCGAACCGAGCGCCATTCCGGCCAGGCCCGCCGATAGCAGAATGCCCAATGTCGCCGGCGGAACGCCCCATTCCTTGGCGATCAGCGGCGCGGTAAAGGAAATGGCGAGCACGTCGAAACCATCGATCATGTTGAGCAGAGTGGTGATCAACACGATCATGATCTGAAAGGACGACATCGGCCCTTCGCGCAAATGCGCCCTTGCATCGCCGGTCATGTGCATCCTTTTGGCAGCTGGACTGCCTATCCTACCGCGCGAGCTTGGCTTTCTCTATCCCGGGAGCCCAGAGAAAAACCAAATCGGATTCGGGCTTGACCAGAGACTTCTTCTTTCCAGGATAGGAGAAGCTGTCGAGCAGATCGCGCATGAACTCAAGGTGAGCGGCCTTCTTGTCATCGGCCTTGACGATGCGCCATGGAACCAGTCTGTGGCTGGTCCTCCGAAACATCTCATCCCGCGCTTTGCTATAGGCGTGCCATTTCTTCAACGCCAAAGCGTCGATGGGCGAATTCTTCCAGGTTTTCAACGGGTCATTCTCGCGCGACGAGAGCCGTTGTTTTTGTTCCTTGCGAGAGATGTCGAGATAATATTTCCGTAAAGAGAGGCCCGAGCGCACCAACAGAGCTTCGAAATCGTTCACGGTGTCGAAGAATTCTTCGACCTCCTTCTCGCTGCAGAAACCCATGACCCGTTCGACGCCGGCGCGGTTGTACCAGGAGCGGTTGAAGAAGACGAACTCGCCGCCCGAAGGAAGTTGAGTCACAAAACGCTGAAAATACCATTGGTGCGTCTCGCGGTCCGACGGCTTGGGCGGCGCGAATATCCGGGTTTCCCGCGGGCTCATATGCTCGATCACATGTTTGATCGTGCTGTCCTTGCCCGCGCCATCGCGCCCTTCGAGGATGATGAGAACGCGCGCTTCGGATTCGATCAGATCGCGCTGCAGCTTGACGAGCTCGATCTGGAGCGCACGCAGTTCGCGGTGATAGGCGTGCTTCTTTGTTTCAGACATGTCGCCACTTTCAAAAAAACGGGCGGGGATTTCGTCCCCGCCCGTCCGCATTGCGTCCGAACCGGTTATTTCGCAGATGCGGCTTTCACATTCGACGTGACCTTCTGGATCCAGGGCAGCATGAGATCGGTCAGCTGCGTCTCGGACGTCCCGACCGAGAACACTTGCGACATGTGATTGTGCCCCGTCATCAGATGGAAGACATGGTCGTGTCCCGCATCGGTAAGGACCTTGTGGATCATGTCGCCCTGCTGCATCTGGCCAGGCGGGTCCCACTCGGCGCGCGTGAAGAACAGCGGAATGGTCGTCCTCTTCAAGCCGTCCACCGAAGACCGTTCGGCAAGCTTCGCCGGATCATCGCCAAGATAGGGATTTTTGCCTTTGAACTCATAGCCGCCCGAGGTGATGATCGCGCCCGCAATATTGCCCCCCGAGGCTTTGATGAATTCGGGATGGGAAACCATGATGCCCACAAGCGATGCGCCGGCCGAATGGCCCCAGACCACGATCTTGTCGGGATCGCCGCCATAGGCGCGCGCGTGATCGCGCACATATTTGACCGCGGCCGACACATCATCGTTCGCGGCGGGATATTGGTTCTGCGGGCTTGCCAGGCGGTAATTGGTTTCGGCGGCGACCATGCCGTGCTGCACCGCCCAGACCATGACGTTGTCATACATGAACTCGCCGGGACGATGTTTGTCGCCGCGCGTAAAGCCGCCGCCATGGACATAGATCAGGATCGGCTTGCCAGCGCCCTGACCCGAAGTGAACAGGTCGAGCTTCTGCGCCGGATCGGAGCCGAAAGCGAGATCACGGGAAACCTTGATGTCCGCAGGCACGCCATGGTGCATCGCGACGAAGAGGCTCGCGGTCTTGGGATCGTTGACATGGCCCATCTTGACGATGGCTTCTTGCGTGTCTTTGGGCAGCTCGGCGCTTGCCACCGTCGGAAGCGCGACGGCCGCGAGAACAAGCGGAATGATGAAGCGTTTCATGGCGTCGTTTCCTCTTCGGTGCGTTTGCCTAAGCCTCGGACAGACCGGGACTTTGGAATACCAGCTGGATATTTGGCCAAAGAGTGCCGCAGTTGACATGCCCGGGCAAGGGCGGCGGGCGGCCCGCTAGCCTGGGCGGCGCGTCCCGATCAAGGTTCGTGACTGAAAAATCGGCACCACGACGGGGCGACGGGTGAGAGTATGAACCTGTGGAATTTATGAGCCGTGATTTTCATTTCCACGCCAAAATAGGCGGGGATTTGCATCCCCGCCCTTATAAGAAAATCCACAATCGGTTCAGTTCGCCGCGGACTTCACATTCGCCGCCCGCTCCTTGAGCCACGGACCCAGAAGATCGGTGAGCTGCTTCTCCTCAGTGCCGACCGAATAGATCTGCGACATGTGATTATGCGTCGTCATCAAATGGAACATATGGGGATGGCCCGCCTCGGTGAGCACCTTGTGGATCATCTCGCCTTGAGCAATCTGCGGAACTTCAGGGTCCCATTCGGCGCGGGTGAAGAACAGCGGGATGCTGGTCTTCTTGAGGCCCTCGACGGAGGACGCCGCTTTCGCCTTCTCCGGGTCCTTGCCGAAGAATTCGCTCGGCCGCGCTTCATAGCCCCCTGAGGTCATGACCGCGCCGATGATGCCGCCGCCTTGCTTGTAGTGAAATTCCGGATGGGACACGTAGATGCCGACCAGGCTGGCGCCGGCCGAATGACCCCAGAGCAGAATCTTGTTGGGGTCGCCGCCATATTTCGCCGCATTCTTCGCTACCCAGGCAAGCGCGTCTCGGGCGTCGTAGGCGGCGTCAGGATATTGGTTCTTCGGCGCCAATCGATAATTGATCTCGACCCCGACCATGCCGAGGTCATTCGCCCATTTCATGATGTTGTCATTGGTGAATTGACCGGGGGTGTGTTTGTCACCACCGGTGAATCCGCCGCCATGCACGAAGACCAGGATCGGCCGCGCGCCGGTGGTCTTGCCGTCCCAGACAACGTCGAGCTTCTGGAGCGGATCGGGCCCGAATGCCTGATCGCGGTCGGCCTTGAGGCCTGCCGCAGCGACGGGATCTTTGGGCTGGAGCGGATCAAAAATCTTGCGGGTCGGGCCGGCGTCATTCTTATGGCCCATCGCCGCCACGGCCTTCGCCACATCGGGCGCAAGGTCGGCATTGGCCATGGTGGGAATCGCAAACGCGGCAAAAGCAAGCGGTACGATCAAACGCTTCATGAGCGGTCTCCTCCTGGAAATTGGGGCGAAGATGCCGCAGCGCCACCCTCATCGCAAGGGCAGCCCGTCCATCCCCTAAAAGCCCAACGCCGCGGCTATTTCAGCGCATCCCTCACCGCATGCGCGGCGGCCGCGATCGCCTCGGAAGCGAGCGGGATGAGGCCCGGCATGGAGAAGAAGCCATGAATCATGGTCGGATAGTCGAGATGGGTGACGGTTACGCCCGCCGCCTTCAGCTTTTCCGCATAGGCGACGCCGTCCTGGCGCAAGGGATCGAAACCCGCCGTCACGATGGTGGTGGGCGGCAATCCGCTGACATCCTTGGCTTCGATCGGCGAAAGGCACCAATCTGCCGGATCATAGCGGGCCGGCATATAATCGCGGTGGTATCGTTCGATGGTGCGATTGTCCAGAAAGTAGCCCGAGCCGAACGGCCGCTCCGTTGACGTGCTGCTCACCCGGGTGTCTGGGTAGATCAAAAGCTGATAGGCAATCGTCGGTCTGATCTTGCTGTGCGCAGCGAGCAGACAGACCACGGCTGCGAGATTGCCGCCCGCCGAATCGCCGGCCACCGCGAGACGATTGAGGTCCACGGAGATATCGCTCGCGTTCGCCTGCACCCAGCGGAACGCGGCAAAGCAATCATCCACCGCCGCCGGGAAGGGATGCTCGGGCGCCAATCGGTAGTCGACCGAGATCACGCGGCAGCCGCTTTCATTGGCAAGCGTGCGGCAGAGTCCATCGTAGCAATCCAGATCGCCTACCACGAAGCCGCCGCCGTGGAGATAGAGAATCGCCGGCAATGCTGCGCCGCCCGCGGCCACCGGCGTGTAGATACGCAGTCCCAGCGGCCCCGCCGGTCCCGGCATCTTGATGTCTTCCGACTTTCCAATCGCCACGATCTTGGGATCGGCGAACTGGCAGAATTGCTTGAAAAGAGCGCGCGCCTCGGCCGGCGTCTTTTCCCAGACGGGCCTGATTGCGAGCTGAGGAAATTCTTGGAACAGGGACTGAATCACGGGATCGAGCGGCATATGCCCTCCGGCCAATCCGTGATCTTGGCCGTGACGCCCTGCGCCATGCAAGAGCAATGCACGGTGAAGTTAGTGAATTGCAATCCTCGCGTAGGGGTCGATGCGCTTGGCGGAGATGTCGTCGAGAATGGCGAGCAGCGCCCGCCACACGCTCGCGCGCGCGATGAGGCCGTCTTGTTCGAGTGCGGCGACAGTGCGCTCGGCCACGCGAGTCGCTGCATCGCCAAACTCTTCCTGAAGTTCGGCAGCCAAACGGCAGGCTTCTTCGGCGCTCATCGACAGACTCCCCGCGACTAGGTTCGTGATCTAGTCCCTAGACAACGATCAGAACCCGAATGGGTTCGCTTGTAGGGAGATCGTTTCTTCCGGCGTGGTGAATTTCGGATACCCACACCAGGACTCGCGAATGCTCAAGAAACGTCCACGTGATCGCCGACGCGGATCTTCCCGCCCTTCAGAACCCGGCAGCAGACGCCGCCGCGCCATTCGGGCGTGAGGGCTCGTTTGAGGCCTCGATGGGCTGCCTCCATCAAATGACAGGGCCGGGTCTCCTGGGTGACCTCCAGCACCAAGTCTCCGATCCGCAATCGTCCACCCTCCTTAGGGGGTGCGATCCCTTCGACCAGAAGATTGGCCCGGCGCGTCACCCAAGGAAGCGTGACTCCGAGCTCGCGGCAGGCGCTTTCCCAGCCCTCCCGGAAAAGGATCGTGACCTGGCGGCCCGATTTTCTGCCGCGGGCGTCACCCCTGATACCCTCGGAGTCCCCCACCTCAACCTCCTCGACCTCGACGAGGGCCGCCCGGACGGCGGAGGCGCGGGCTATTCCCAGCAAAATTCCCATATTTTTACATCCACAAAATTGAAACTTGTCATGAACTACACTTTCATGTCGTAATTCGGTAAGTAGTCCACTAGCGGCTCGGATTTTGTCGGGAGTTGAGTTTGGACCTCGTCGGCAAGCGTGTACTTCTCATCATCGGTGGCGGGATCGCGGCTTACAAGTGCCTTGAGCTGATCCGGCGCTTGCGCGACTGCGGCGCCCAGGTGCGCGCGATTCTTACCGAAGCGGGCAGCCATTTCGTCACGCCTCTATCGGTTTCGGCGCTGACCGGCGAGAAAATCTACCAGGATTTGTTCGACCTTACCGCCGAATCCGAAATGGGTCATATCGCGCTGTCGCGCGCCGCCGATTTGGTGATCGTCGCGCCCGCGACGGCCGATCTGATCGCCAAGCTTGCAGCGGGTCTCGCCCCGGACCTCGCTTCAACGGCGCTTCTTGCTACCGACAAGCCGGTCTTGATCGCGCCGGCGATGAATGTGCGGATGTGGAACCATGCCGCCACCCAGCGCAACATCGCTACGCTCAAGGTTGACGGGATTCACGTCATCGGTCCGAACGATGGCGAGATGGCGTGCGGGGAATTTGGACCCGGCCGCATGGCCGAGCCGAGCGAAATCCTCGGAGCGATCGCAGCGCTCATCCATCCCGATCAGCGGCTTGCCGGCTTGAAGGCGATCCTGACCGCCGGGCCAACCTATGAGCCCATCGATCCGGTGCGCTACATCGCCAACCGCTCATCGGGCAAGCAGGGCTATGCCATCGCCTCGGCTCTGGCCGATGCAGGCGCCCAGACCGTGCTGGTCTCCGGCCCGGTCGAACTTACCTCTCCGGCTCGGGTGAAACTCGTCAGGGTAGAGACCGCGCGTGAGATGTGGGCCGCGTGCGAAGCGGAGCTTCCGGCCGATCTTGCCATATGCGCCGCCGCGGTGGCGGACTGGCGCGCCGAATCCACCGCCGCCTCCAAGCTCAAGAAGCGCAACACAGCGCCGACATTGGCCCTGGTGGAGAACCCCGACATTCTGGCGGGCCTTTCGCGCCACGCCTCGCACCGCCCCAAGCTCGTCATCGGCTTTGCCGCCGAGACGGACGACATCATCGCCAATGCGAGCACCAAGCGGCTCGCCAAGGGATGCGATTGGATTATCGCCAATGATGTCGCGACGAATGCGCAAGGCGCCAGCGTCATGGGAAGCGACCACAATCGCGTGCATCTCTTGACCGCGAACGGCGCCGAAGCCTGGCCTGAACTCACCAAGGCGGAAGTGGCACGCCGGCTCGTCGACCGCATTGCGGCGTCGTTCGGACGGGCGGCGGCATGAAGATCGCCATTCAGCGCATGCCTCATTGCGAGGACTTGCCTTTGCCCGCTTATGCGACAGCGGGCGCAGCGGGACTCGATCTTCTCGCGGCGGTCGGAACCGAGATCACGCTCGAGCCGGGCCGCCATACCTCCGTGCCGACCGGTATCGCGCTGGCGCTCCCGGAAGGGTTCGAAGCTCAGGTGCGCCCGCGTTCGGGGCTCGCGCTTCGTCATGGCGTGACCGTGTTGAACGCGCCTGGAACCATCGATTCCGATTATCGCGGCGAAGTGGCGGCCATTCTGATCAATCACAGCGGCAAGGCTTTCACCATCGCGCGCGGCATGAAAATCGCGCAACTCGTGGTGGCGCCATACGCCCGAGTCGAATGGAGCGAGACCGCCACGCTGGAAACCACCTCGCGGGGCGCGGGCGGTTTCGGTTCCACCGGCCTTAGCGGTCAGAGAGGCTAGAATGTTCCGTCTTTCCCGTAAGACCTTGCTGGCCCTGGAAGCGGTGATCGACATTGCCTACAACGCGCGGCCCGAACCGGTGCAGGCCAAAGAGATCACCGCGCGCCAAGGCGTGCCGCAACGCTACCTCGAACAGGTCATGCAGCAGCTCGTTCGCGCCGGCATCCTGAAGGGCGTCCGCGGCCCTCGCGGCGGCTATCGCCTCGCGCGCGAGCGCCGGCGCATCAGCGTGGGCGATGTCGTGCGCATCGCCATGAGCCTCGATGAAAACGAGGAGAATTTCGATGGCGGTTCCGAGCTTGGCCGCCGGGTTGTCGTGCCGCTGGTCGCATCGTTGCAGGAAGAAGTGATGAAGAAGCTCGACGAAATCTCCATCGAGGACATTTGCAAGCGCGCGCGCGCCACAGGCCTTGACTGTGGGGCGTCCGAGCGACCTGATAGCGCCGACTTCATTATCTGAACGGCGTTGTCGGGAGGATTCATGGCCGCGCAAACACCAGACCATAAGCCCGGCCGCGGCCGCATCTACAATTCCATCACCGAAACCATCGGCGACACGCCTCTGGTTCGCATGGCCCGCATGCCGCGCAGCGCGGGCGTGAAGGCCGACCTTCTGTTCAAGCTGGAATTCTTCAATCCGATCGGCAGCGTCAAGGATCGCATCGGCGTTGCGATGATCGACGCGCTGGAGCGCGAGGGCAAAATCGCGCCGGGTAAGACGGTGCTGGTCGAACCCACCAGCGGCAACACCGGTATCGCGCTCGCCTTTGTCGCGGCCGCGCGCGGCTACCATCTGATTCTGGTGATGCCCGAATCCATGTCGCTCGAACGGCGCAAGATGCTGACGCTGCTGGGCGCGCAGATCGAGCTCACCGAAGCGGCCAAGGGCATGAAGGGTGCGCTTGCCCGCGCCGCGGAAATCTTGCGCTCCACGCCCCATTCGATCATGCCCCAGCAATTCGAGAATCCGGCCAATCCCGAGATTCACCGCCGCACGACGGCGGAGGAAATCTGGAACGACACGCAAGGCGGCGTGGATGCCGTCATTTCGGGGGTCGGCACGGGGGGCACCATCACCGGCGTCGGCCAGGTGCTCAAGGCGCGCAAGCCATCGGTGAAAATGATCGCGGTCGAACCGGAAGACAGCCCGGTGCTTTCCGGTGGACAGCCCGGACCGCATAAGATCCAAGGCCTCGGCGCCGGCTTCATTCCGGAAATTCTCGACCGATCCGTGATCGACGAAGTCGTCACCATCTCCAACGAGACCGCATTCGAGACGGCGCGTGCCGCGGCGCGCCTGGAAGGCATTCCCGGCGGCATCTCATCGGGTGCGGCGATTGCCGCGGCGTTCGAGGTCGGCGCGCGGCCCGAAATGGCGGGCAAGCAAATCGTGACGATCATCCCGTCTTTTGCGGAACGCTATCTTTCGACGGCTTTGTTCGAAGGGCTGTAATTCTCCAGCAGTGTGCTCAGCCGATCCGGACGGTCGGTGCAGATTGCGTCCACTTCAAGATCGACAAGCGCGCGCATGTCACGCGCGGTGTTCACGGTCCAGACGCCATAGCCAAGCCCAAGCGCCCGCGCTTCCTTCACATTCCGGGCATTCATGCGATCCAGAGAGCAAAACCAGCCATCGGCTCCGCAACGTTTGATGGAATCAGCCGAGACGCGCGCCCTTGGTGCGGTGCTGAACCAACAGCGCAATTTGGGTTCCAGACGCTTGGCATGGATGAGGCCGCGCCAATCGAAGCCGACCATCACCGTGTGTTCGAGAAACTTCGTGCGGCGCAATTCGGCAAGCGTTGCTTCGGCCACCGCTTCGGGCGCGGCGGACAAAGCGGGATCTTTCAGACTCGTCTTGATCTCGACGAAAAGCTGAAAATCCGGTTTGACCGCCCGAACGCCTGCGATGACTTCCGCCAGCGACGGCATGTGCTCGCCGTCTTGCGCACGGAGATTCTTGTGCCTCTTGGCGTAGAGCGTCCCGGGCTTTGGCCGTCCGACATCGAAGGCTCTCAGCTCCGCAAATGTGGAATCCCGAATCAGAGGAAGAGGAGCCAATCCCTTGCGCCTCACCCAGCGCCCGTCTGAGATGCGGCAAAGCTCTCGTTTAAGACGAAAATCGTGAAACACGACGAGCTTTTCATCGCGCGTCATTTGCACATCAAGCTCGGCGCCGTCATAGCCTGCTTTTGCCGCCGAAACGAAAGCAAACAGGGTGTTTTCGGGCCATAATTGCGCACCACCGCGGTGTGCAATATTGATCGGCTTTGTCGCGTTTCTTTTGGGCAACCTGACCTTCACCACAAATGAAAGAAATAATACTATCGAAACTGGCCCATCATTGTGTAAACTTGCAATATAATGAGGTCAGGCAGAATAGGGACCATGCTCAGAACCGCATTGATCTGCGTTTTTGTAACGGCCTGCGCGGGTAGCGCCTTCGCCGTCAATCCACCGGCGGAGAACGCAGCCGGACTTGTGCTGCACAGCACGCTGAGCTCGGTAACCGGAGAAAATTCCGGTATCGCCGCCCCGATAGCGGATGTGAAGCCGGGCGAGACGTTCACGATCACCGGGGAATGCATCACCAGGGTCCATTCCGCCGAGAACCTTCGGGTGGTGTTGACGATCGCCGATATCGCCACCGCCATGCCGGGCTATCGTTCCGTGCTCGCCACCGATCAGGAAATCCGGGGCGGCGGACTCCATGTCCGCGTGCCCGATTTGCCGGAAGCCGCCAACAGGGTTTTCCAAGTGAAGGTTTTCCGTCTCGGCGAGGAGGCCCCGGAAATCTGCGATGCCGGTACCATCCGCATCGGCGCCGTGAGCCCGCGCAAGGTCGGGTGAAATCCTTAACATAATGACGCGACGGCGTTAAAAGAGCCGCAGCGCAATCATGCCCAACGCGCCCGCCGCGATCCACAGCGCGACGCGGACATGGCGCGTGCGCCTTACCTGGGTGATCGCGATCGCCCGCACCGAATCGGGATGCAGGCGCAGGCCCCCGTCGGCGAGCTGCGATGCGATCAGCTCCGTGTCGCGTAAGAGCTGCGGAATGTTCTGAGCCAGCTTCCCCAGGCTGGTGATGCCGTCCGCCGCGTCCCGCAGCCGCGCCTCAGGACCAAGATTGTCCACCATCCAGGTCTCGATCACGGGTCGCGAGGCCTCCCAGATGTCGAAATCGGGATCGAGGCTACGCGCGACGCCTTCCACCACGACCATGGTCTTCTGCAAGAGGACGAGCTGCGGTTGAAGCTGCATGTCAAAACGGCGCGTCGTCGCGAAGAGCT
>DASQIQ010000118.1:0-2139 GCA_035631495.1 Micropepsaceae bacterium | reverse complement strand
GAGGCGGTTTCCGCCGACAGCATGACTGCGTCCGCGCCTTCGAATACGGCGTTGGCGACATCGGAGACTTCGGCGCGGGTCGGTATCGCCGTGGTGATCATCGATTCCAGCATCTGAGTCGCCACGACGACGGGCTTTCCCTGGCGCCGTGCCTCCTGGATGATCTGCTTCTGGCGGCCCGGCACCATCTCCAGCGGAAGTTCCACGCCAAGATCGCCGCGCGCCACCATCACCGAATCGGAGAGCATCACGATCTCCTCCAGCGCGTGGAACGCGGCCGGCTTTTCGATTTTGGTCATGACACCGGCGCGCCCCGCAGCCGCTTTGCGCAGCTCGGCGACGTCGTCGGGCCGCTGCACGAAGGAAAGCGCCAGCCAGTCGATATCCAAGGACAACGCATAATCGAGATCGCTGCGGTCCTTGGGCGTCATGGCCGGGATGGGCAGAAGCGTGTCGGGAAGATTCACGCCCTTATGGTTCTTGACCATGCCACCCTGGAGCACGGTAGCGTCGATGCGCGTGTCGGTCACCTGATTGGCCAAAAGCCGTACCTTGCCGTCGTCGATCAGAAGATTGGCGCCAGGCTTGAGCGCGGCAAAGATCTCCGGGTGCGGTATCGGGAGTTCAGCCGGATTGGGCGCGGTCTCGGCGCGGACGAGGGTCACTTTCTCGCCGGTTTCCAGGCGCCTCTCGCCGCCTTCGATCTTGCCCAGCCTCAGCTTGGGTCCCTGCAGATCGACCAGAATGGCGATGGGCCGCCCGACATCGACTTCCACCGCCCGCACGGTCCTTACGAGGGTGGTGAGATGGGCGTGATTGGTATGGCTCATATTGATGCGGAACACGTCCACGCCCGCTACGAAGAGGGCGCGAATCTGTTCCTGCGTGTGGCTGGCCGGGCCCAGCGTGGCCACAATCTTGGTTTTGCGGCTGCGTCGCATCGCTAAGGGAGAATCCTCAAATTCGGGCTTGCGTCAATCCGCCAGGTTTTCTGTCCAGTCGATCGAATTGCCGGTGTCCACCTGGAAGAAACGCTTCACGTCATAGCCTTTCGCTGTGCATTCTGTGCGACTAAGAATGGTGAAGCGTCCCTGTTTGACGCAGAAACTGCGGTCGCCTTCCCAGGCGCCACCGACATCGTGATGCTCGGCATAGACATAATAAAAACGGCCGTTGAGCGGCTCCTCGATCAGCGCGGTGCAACTGCCCGCTGCAACCGTCCACCAGCCCGTACTTCCCCAGCTCTTGCCGTCGAAGAATCCCAGAGCCAGAGACGCCGTATGAGCGGTCTTGTTGCAGACGGAGAGCTTGGCCGCCGCGGGCAGCGCGGATACGGCCAGCAAGCTCCCGGCAAGCACCGGGACGGCAAACAGGAGCGGGAGAGAGTTGCGGCTCAATTGAGCAAGGGTGTCGGCCCCTCCGGCTGTTCATGCGGACGCGAGCCAAGGAATTCCACGACGGGTGAAGCGACCGCGTCCAATATAATGGATTCATGACTGAGTCGGGCCAGGAACACTACGAAATTCGCAATAATGGCGCTGCGCACGGCCTGTTGTTTCTGTGCGACCATGCCGCCAATGCCGTCCCGGCGGAGCTGGGAAGCCTCGGACTGAGCTCTTCCGATTTCCAGACTCATATCGCTTATGACATCGGTGCGGCCTCGCTCACGCGCGCGCTGGCGGACCGTTTTGGGGCGCCAGCCATCCTGGCGCGCTGGTCGCGTCTGCTCGTCGACCTGAACCGGGGCGCCGACGACCCAACGGTCGTGATGAAGCTGTCGGACGGGCGCGTCATCCCGGGCAATCGCATGCTCGATGAGGCTGGCGTGGGAATGCGTGTGGCGCGCTATCACGCGCCCTACCATGACCGGATCGCAGCCGAGATTGCCAACGCCAGGGAAAACTCGATCGTGCCGGTGCTTGTCTCCATGCACAGCTTCACGCCGGTTTGGCGCGGGAAGGCGCGCCCGTGGCATGTCGGCATCTTATGGGACCGCGATAGCCGCTTGGCCAAGCCGCTGATGGCGCGCCTTGCACGCGAAGGCGACATCATTGTCGGTGACAACGAGCCCTATTCGGGCGCGCTTGAAAACGATTGCCTCTACCGCCATGGGACGATGAACGGTCTGCCGCATGTGCT
>DASQIQ010000117.1:0-23105 GCA_035631495.1 Micropepsaceae bacterium | reverse complement strand
TCACGCTTTCTCCCCGCCGTTTGCAAATCCGAAGAGTTTTCAGCGCAAATTGCGCGTCAGCCCAGCCCAAGTTACAGCCCCTCAGCCATGCAATAGACAGGACCCGGACCGCTTCCTATTTTGGCCAATGATTCAAAGATTGATGATTCAAAGATTAGAGTGGCCTCGCCGATGAGTGCCTCCACCCCTTCCCAGCGCCCGCGTCCGGCGGTGCTTTGTGTCCTCGATGGCTGGGGCGAGCGCTCCGATCCCACGGACAACGCGATCGCGGCTGCAAGACATCCCAATTACGACCGGATGCTTGCCAATTCCCCCCACGCGCTGCTCGCCACGTCGGGCCGCGCGGTCGGCCTGCCCGATGGGCAGATGGGAAATTCCGAAGTCGGCCATACCAATATCGGCGCCGGCCGCCTGGTCCTGCAGGATCTGCCGCGCATCGACGATGCGGTAAAGGACGGCTCGCTGGCCCAGCGCCCCGCGTTACAGGCGCTCATGGCGGCCGCAAGGAAGGCAACCGGCATCGTGCATCTGATGGGACTGATGTCGCCGGGCGGCGTGCATTCCCACCAGGCCCATATGACGGCGCTGAGCGGCATTTTCGCGCAAGCAGGTCTCACCGTATCCGTGCACGCATTTCTCGATGGACGCGATACGCCGCCGCAAAGCGCACGGGATCATGTCGCGGCTTTCGAGCACAGCATCGCCCATCTTGCGAAGGTGCGCATCGCCACCGTGAGCGGGCGATATTATGCGATGGACCGCGACAAACGCTGGGACCGCGTGGCCAAAGCCTATGACGCCATTGTCGAGGCGAAAGGCCCGCATTTCCCCAATGCGGGACCGGTGATCGAAGAGTCCTACGCCAAGGGCGTCAACGACGAATTCGTCATTCCATCCGTCATCGACGGTTATGCGGGCGTTAAGGACGGTGATGCTCTGCTTTTCGCCAATTTCCGTCCCGACCGGGCTCGCGAGCTTTCCGGGGGCCTGCTCGACCCCCGCTTCGACGGCTTTGCGCGCGCGCGCGTGCCGCATTTTTCCGCGGCCGCCGGTATGACGCAATATTCCGAGCCCCTCGCGAAATTCATGACGGCGTTGTTTCCACCACAAGACGTCACCGAGACATTGTGCGAGCTGTTCGCCGAACACGGCCTGAAGCAGTTGCGCATCGCTGAAACGGAAAAATATCCGCATGTGACATTCTTCATGAATGGGGGGCGCGAGACCCAATATCCCGGCGAAGACCGCATCATGGTGCCAAGCCCGAAGGTCGCGACCTATGATCTCAAACCGGAAATGTCCGCTTCCGAGGTGACCGACAAACTCATCGAGGCCATCGGTTCAGGCACATACGACCTGATCATCGTCAATTACGCCAACCCCGATATGGTGGGTCATACAGGCATCATGAAAGCGGCCGTGAGCGCGGTCGAGTTTGTCGATGGCTGCTTGGGACGTTTGCGTCAAGCGGTCGAAAAAGCGGGCGGCGTGCTGATCATCACCGCCGATCACGGCAATGTCGAACAGATGAAAGACCCTGTCACCGGCGCGCCGCATACGGCCCACACGCTGCTCGATGTTCCTATCATCGTGGTGAATGCGAAATCCGCGTCGCCCATCCGGCTGCGCAATGGCCGGCTCGCCGATGTCGCACCCACTCTGCTCGATCTGGTGGGCTTGCAAAAACCACCGCAAATGACCGGCGAATCGCTGATACAATCGGATTCGCAGACACGGCAAACGGGGACGCCAGGGTGAGAATGCACCAAGCGCTTCTGCTTGCCGTGGCCGCGCTGGTGTGTTCTTCCGCATTCGCCGCTTCGATACCGCCGCCGTCCGGTGTGGCTGGACGCACGCTCGCGGAACGCTATCAGCATGCGCAGCAGGCGCTCGCCGAGCAACGCAACAACGAAGAAAAGACGCGAGCCGAACGCGACCGCCTTGCCGCAGAGGCCAAGGCGCTTCAGGACCGCCTGATCGCCAACGCGGCCAAGGTCCAGGAACTGGAAGCGGCCTATGAGGGGACTCAAGCCGACCTCGCGCGCCTTAACCAGTCCATCAAAAACATCGAGGCGGATCTGAATCGCGACCGCGACCGAGTGGCGCACCTCTTGGCCGTCCTGCAGCGGCTGCAGACCGACCAGCCGCCGGCACTGGCGCTCCGGCCGGACGATTCTCTGGCTGCGGTCCGGGGCACGCTCCAGATGGGGGCGATGCTGCCGCCTGTCTATCAGGAGGCGACTTATCTTGCTAAGCAACTGAAAACACTCTCGGATAACAAGTCGGCCGTGGTCACGAAAGCCGCCCAGGCGCGGACTCAGGCGGAAGCCTTAAGAACCGCCCGGACCTCGCTCGATCACTTGCTCGAGCAGAAAAGCGCCGATCAGTTAAAGACCGAAACAAAGCTCTCCGAACTTCATGACGTCACCGAGGAAATCGGCCGCGAGGCGACCGACCTCAAAGCCTTGATCGACCGCATCGCCAATTTGCGGGCCAATGGGAACGCGGCCGAAGGGATGACGGTCGTTACCTCGAAAGCCGCCAAATCCGCACCCCTGGCGCTCGGTTCGCTGCGCCTGCCCGTGATCGGAAAGGTGACCCCGGGGGATCCCGCGGGACCGGGCAGGACGCCAGGGATTAACGGGCCGCTGGGGCTGTGGTTCGAGACCTCCGGAAAGGCTGAAGCTGTCGCTCCGGCGGATAGCGAAGTTGTGTTTGCCGGCGGTTACCAAAAATTCGGACAAGTCTTGATATTGGAAATAGCTGGCGGTTACCATCTGACATTGGCTGGGCTCGGACGCATCGATGTACATATCGGCGACCTCGTCCTGGCCGGGGAACCCGTAGGGGTTCTTCCCGAGGGCAGGGCGGCGCGGCTATATCTCGAGCTGAGGCGCAATGGCCAAGCAGTGGATCCGGCGCCGTGGATGAGCGCTGAAATTAGAAAGGCAAAAGGCACATGAGAAAGTTCGCGTTCGCCGGAGTCGGCGTGGCGGTTGGATTTGCTGGCGCTTTGGCTTTGTTCCCTGCTGCGCAGGGAGCGACGAATGTCTTGTCCGCCTATCGCGAACTCGATCTGTTCGGTGATGCGTTCGAACGCGTGCGCGCCAATTACGTGCGCGAAGTCGACGATTCGGAGCTGATCAATTCCGCCATCAACGGCATGGTGAGCTCCCTCGATCCGCATTCGAGCTATATGGACCCGAAAGAATTCGCCGACATGCAGGTGCAGACCCGCGGCGAATTCGGCGGCCTGGGCCTTGAGGTCACGCAGGAAGATGGCCTCGTCAAGGTGGTCACTCCCATCGATGACACGCCGGCCGCGCGCGCGGGCGTGAAGACAGGCGATTTCATCTCCGCCATTGACGGCACCAGCATCCAAGGGATGCCGTTGAATGAAGCGGTGGAACGGATGCGTGGACCGGAGAATTCCAAGGTCACGCTGACCATCCTGCGCCAGGGCGAGAAGAAGCCGCTCGAATTGACGCTCACCCGCGCCGTCATTCGCGTCGAGAGCGTGAAGTATGAGAAGAAAGGCGACATTGGCTACATCCGCATCACCTCGTTCAGCGAGAAGACGGATGCGGGTTTGAAGAAAGCCATCGGCGAACTGAAGAAACAGCTGGGTGGTGGGCTTCGCGGGTGGGTTCTGGATCTGCGCAACGATCCAGGCGGACTTCTGGATCAGGCCATTGCCGTGTCCGACGATTTCCTCACCGGCGGCGAAGTGGTTTCGACGCGTGGACGCAAAGCCGAGGACACGCAGCGTTACAATGCGCGCGGCGGCGACCTTGCGGACGGCAAACCCATCGTGGTGCTGATCAACGAAGGCACGGCCTCGGCGTCCGAGATCGTGGCCGGCGCTCTGCAGGACCATAAGCGCGCGACCATCGTCGGCGTCACCTCGTTCGGCAAGGGTTCGGTGCAGACCATCATTCCCCTCGGTGGACAGCATGGCGGCGCGCTGCGTCTGACCACGGCGCGCTACTACACGCCGTCGGGCCGTTCCATTCAGGCCACCGGCATCACGCCCGATATCGCGGTGTCCAATTTGAGCGAGAAGGATCAGGCGGATGCCGATCAGTTCTCCTCGCGCAGCGAGGCTTCTCTCGCCGGCCACCTCGATGCGGAAGGCGCGCAGCGCAACACCAAGATGCCGACCATCAGGCCAGAAGAAGGCAAGAAGGTCGACGACTTCCAGCTCGCTTACGCACTGGACCGGTTGGACGGAAAGGTCGTGGCTTCTGCACCAGCGCAGAAACAAGCGGCGGCTCCGGCTCCCGCGCCGACGCAAGCGCGCTGAACGGATTGTATTGCTCGTAAAGAAGGGCCGGTGGGCGACCACCGGCCCTTCTTCTTTGTGCGGATAATTCGCGCAAATTAACGGAAAGCTAACTACGCCCGGTCCTCATTAGGGCCATGTCTGCGGAAAACGCTTCGGAGCCTTCGCCAGAGAGTCCGGTGCCGGCCCTTCCCGCGCCTGCCGATGAGCTCGCGCCGCGCAAAGGCGCGCGGCCGTTGGTCATGGCCTTCGCCACGTTTCTGATCGCTGTGGCCGCAGGCGCGACCACCGTGAATCTCTTCGGTTCCGCCAAGGACGGCAATCCGGTCATCGTCTTGCAGCTCACACCGTTCCGCGGCGGACCTGATCCCGGCGGCGTGCTCGCCGCGAAATCGTTCCGCGACACGCGCGAGAGCGGCGGCAGTCTCATCGCCGACCCGGCGTTGATCGAAGATTCCGCCACCGGTCCCCTTCCCCGCGTGGCAAAAGATGGCCGGACACCGCTCGCCGCTTACGCACGGGCCTTCGAGGCCAATGACAAACGCCCGCGGATCGCGCTGGTCATTCGCGGCCTAGGCGTCGGGTCCAGCAACACCTCCTTGGCGCTAACGCAGCTTTCGCCCGAAATCGATTTTGCCTTCGTGCCTTTTGCAGCCGACCTGCAGGGCGATGTCGACAAGGCGCGCGGCGCAGGCCACGAGGTCTTGCTCGAGGTTCCGATGGAGCCATTCGATTTTCCTGACAGCGATCCGGGTCCGCATGCGCTCCTGGCCGGCGCCAGCAGCGAGGAAAATATCAAGCGTATGGATTGGGCCCTTTCCCGCGCCACGGGTTATGTCGGCGTCATGAACGTTTTGGGCGGGCGCTTCATGGGCGAGGAACACGCCATCGAACCGATTCTCGCGGCGGTGACAAAACGTGGCCTTTTGTTTTTCGACAATGGTGCGAGTTCAAGCTCGGTTGCGATCACCGCCGCCCGTCACGTGAAAGCCCCGATTGCGACCGGCACTATGACGATCGATAACATCCAGACCCAAGCGGCCATCGACGCGAAACTGGCTGAACTTGAAACCGCCGCGCGTCAGGACGGCTCTGCCATCGGCGTGGCTTCGGCCTATCCGGTGACCATCGCGCGAATCGGTGAATGGGCTATGAGCGCCGGCGCGCGGGGCTTCCAGCTGGTTCCCGTCTCCGCCTTGGCCTCACCACCCGGCGACGTGGTGATGCCCGCCGCGATCCAGAAGACGGCCGCCACCACAAAACGATAATGCCGCGCGATTGGGCAGGCCTTCACCTGTCGCTTTGCCCCTCATCGCGACCATGCGATATTGCACGTATGGTGCGTCCTGATCTGTACGATTATATCGGCTTGACCCTGGCTGCCTTCATCGTTGCACTGTGGGTGGCTCACTTTGTGTTGCCCGCGCCCCCGCCAGAGGAGCCCTCGCCGGGCACCGCCACATTTCCCTCCACCTCGCCATGAGCCAGCAGGTTCATGCCGATCTTCCTTATCGTCCTTGCGCCGGCATGATGGTGTTCAACCACGATGGCCGCGTGTTTGTCGGCAAGAGAATCGATCAGACGCAGGAAGCCTGGCAGCTGCCCCAGGGCGGAATCGATCGGGGTGAAGATCCTCGGCAAGCTGCTTTGCGGGAGCTCAAGGAAGAGATCGGCACTTCAAACGTCGCGTTCCTGCGCGAGCATCCCCAATGGCTGACCTATGATCTGCCGGAAAATCTTATCGGCGTTGTTTGGGAAGGACGCTATCGCGGGCAGCGGGTGAAATGGTTTGCGCTGCGATTTCTGGGCACTGATAGCGAGATCAATCTGGCAACGGTGCATCCGGAATTCTCCGAATGGAAATGGCTCGACATCGGCGATTTGCTTCCCCTCACCGTGCCGTTCAAACGGAACCTCTATGCGAACGCGATCGCTGCCTTCTCCGATCTCGCGCATCCCGTCTAAAGCTTTTGGCACAAATTTGTCACACTAGTTCAAATACGACATGGGCATCATGGGCTGCGCGTCAGAGCGCACCCCAAGTACCCAATGGCAAAAAAGCCCTGCTGCGCAGCAGGGCTTTTTTGTTTGTGCGTTTTGACGTGGTGCGAAAATCAGTTTCCCGCCGAGAGCGTTTGGCCCTTTCGCGCGAGTTTCTCCGACAGCGCGTTGAGATTCCTCGCCAGCTCCGGAATGCTTCCATTGTGCTGCTGCAAATAGGCGGTGAAGTCGGCGCGTTGGGCGCTGGCGAACGAGACGCCCTCGACCTGGATATCGGTGATGGTGGGTGCGCCATTCTCGGCCCGGCGCACACGGAAGCCCAGCCGGATAGGCGCCGCGTTCGTCGGCTCCGGATTGACGAACTCGGTCTGTACCAGGGAATCGTCGGCGGCGCGGTCGGATGAGCCGGTGACTTTCAGCGTCTGGCCTTTATAGCGGTCCAAGGCATTTTCGTAGACGGCGACGCTGTAATTCGTGAACGCGCCGACAAAAGCGTCGAGGTCCGCGGGCGCGGCGCCGGTGGCGTAGGGACCCAAGGTGAACAACGCAATGCGGCGGCTGGCCGCGAGTCCGAGCAGCAGCGAACGGATCTGCTCGTGCCGCTCGGCATCGGATAAGGAGGTGGCGGTCAGTATCACATTGGCCTTTTCAAGATTCTGCTGGATGAAGGCTTCACTCGCCGGCGTAGCGTGTGCGTCCGGTGCGCCGACCGCCGTGAAAAACGCGGCGAAGGCGCACAGCGCCGAAAATGTCTTGGACATGGCCCCCCCGATGATCAGACGGGCAGGAACTTGGGGCACCGCTCCCTAAAAAAGCCCGAAAACCGTCCCCTCCGCGGGGAACATCACGGGACGTGCTTGACGTGCAGTTAAGAAATAGAACCGGGCGCGCCCTCACTCGAGGGGGGATCGCGACGGGCAATATGTACGGAACCGCACACATCAGAGGGCGTTACCTATCAACTTCCATGGGAGTTCGAATCGCGTTTGCTCGCATATCGAGGCGATCCGATGCAGCTTGGCGGCGAGGAGAAAGACTTTCCCTACGCTGCCCACGAAAACACGGCAGGAAACGGCCATGCCCGGCATTCAGCGAAGAGTTGAAGAAGTGCTCCGTCAAAATGGAGGAGCATTCCTTTGCTGCGATTGCATCGCGGCAAAACTGGGCGGCGATGATCGCAAAGTGGTGCACCGGGTGACCAGCGCGCTCGGAAATGGAGCCCATCCGGACATCAGCAAATATCGCGGTACATGCTCCATCTGCGGCGCGACAGCGCTGGTGACGAGGCAGAGCGATTCGCCCATTTGGGGCTAGCCGGCGTACGGGATCAGGGGGATTCTTAGTACCTAAGACCCCGCAAGCTGTTGGCAAGCGCGCGCATCCTGTCGCGGTTGACGGCTTGCTGCTCAGCCCACGCGCGCTCCTCGGCCTCCTTCGCCGCCAGAGCGCGGTCCGCCGCGACTTTTGCGAGAACGGCTTCCCGCCCCCGGGCGAGCGCCAATTCCTCAGCCTTCGCGCGCTCTTCCGCTTCCTTTTGCTTATCGGTTGGCGGCAATACCACCATGATCTGCGGGGCAGACGCCTCAGCGGCGGGAAGCTGAGGGGATGGCACCGGGGCTTCCACTCGCTTCGGCGGTTCTATTGAGGCGGTGACCTCCTTTGGGGCGGGAGCGGCCAATTCCTGCGCGGGTGCTGGAGGGGCCGTCGCCACGTTTGAAGCCGCCGAAGCCGCCGCGCGATCAGCCGCTTCCTTTGCCCGCAAGCGGTTCCTCTCGCTGGCCGCTTCTTCCCCCGCAGCCTTGGTTTGCTCTGAGGCGCTGCTGGTATCCTTCACAGACGGTTTCTTGGTGGCTTGAGCTTGTTCCACTGGCGGCTTGCGGGCTGGAACCGCGCTGGCAATCGACTTTGTCTCTTTGGTGGCGGCATCCTTAAGCGCCTTGGCAATATCGGCCGTTTGCTTTGCGGTCTCGGCTTGGTTGGGCACGCTCGCTGGAGCCGCGGCGGGCGATCTTGGAACGAAGGAGGCGAACCCGAGTCGGGGGACCGCTTTCGCCTCGGCGGGCGGATTGTTCAACGTGCTTGCGCTGCTGGGAATGCTGCTGAACAGCCGTGAAGGCAGTCCCTCCGCGATTGCGACAGATGCGGCAAGCGCCGCGCTGATCCCAACCAGGCGCGGTATCCAGGCGGCAAATGGCGAACGGGCGACGCCAAATTTCTTTCTCGTTTCGGCGGCGATCGATACGAAGGATTCCACTTCCGGCTCCGAAGCAGGCTCCTCCAAAGCGAGGGCGGGAGGCGGTACAGGAGCCGGTGCAGGAGTCGGCGCCTTGAACGGCGCAGCCATCACAGGCGCAGGGATGGGCATTTCCACGCGAGGGCTGGGTGGGGCCTTGATCGGCGCAGCCATCATCGGAGCAAGGATGGGGATTTCGGCGCGCGGGGTGGACGGGATTGGAGTCTGATCGGATTTCGGGGTCTCGCAATGAATCTGCGAAGCGAGTGCATCGGCGACATGCTTGCGGGCAATCCGCGCTGAACCGTCAACGGCGGCGGCG
This sequence comes from Micropepsaceae bacterium, assembly GCA_035631495.1. Classification (GTDB taxonomy): domain Bacteria; phylum Pseudomonadota; class Alphaproteobacteria; order Micropepsales; family Micropepsaceae; genus CAIYRG01. The sequence goes on along the minus strand of DASQIQ010000117.1, from coordinate 14,267 downwards.
AAGAAGGAAAGACTGGCGATAGACCGCAGCACGCGCGGTGAGCCCCGCGCTCCATCAATCAACAGGTCCAGGGCATCGGCGTCGAAAAGATCCGGCCGGCCGGCACTGGTGGCCCGTTCCAGGAGATAATTTCGTGCATCCGCGTGCATCAGAGGCGCCAGTTCGATGATAACGGCGCGTCCTCCCGATGACGTGAAGCGCCGAGCATTTGAGGGCAAGCACAGAAAGACCATCGTGGTCGTCGATGTGTTCGCGCCCGCCGATATCAGCGTGTGCAGAGTCGATTCCGTGATCGAATCCGCTTCGTCGATCAGCAGCACGTCGGCGCATTGGCCGAACGCAACATGCATCAGATCGCCGCGATCGATCTGGCGCGCGCACAGGCCCATATCGGTGCAAGAGCGCGCAATCATGTTCATCAGCAAGGTTTTCCCGGCACCGGCGTTGCCGCACACGACAACGAGAGGAGCTTCAAGCCCGATTTGCCGGATGACCTCGCCGAGCGCCGCCTGCAAAGGACGGCCTAAGCGCGCGCCGCTGGCGTTGGCGGTGAACGGATTCGTTTGCAGTTGAAGATGCTCAGCCGCGTGCATGGCTGTGGTGCCCCCTTACCCTGGTTTTAACTATGTTCTCGAAGCTTTCCCGGGATCAAGATGGGAGTCTCATTTTGTGCGATCACAAGTTGCGAGAACACTGTCCAGGTGAAGCTGAGCTAGGGGTAGAACGCGCGTGAGGCTTGGTGGACGTTCGTCACCGGCACATGATTTCACAGGGAATTCCGTCGTTATCGCCATCCAGGCTACGCACTTGGCAAACCTTAAAATAGAAGAAGGCCTCGGCGCATGATGTCATTTGGCGACAAAAGCGTTTGCCATTGCATTGTCGGTCCACGACCGGCGACGGGGCGGTAGAATAGTCCGGCGGGTCCCGCGGCGGATCGCGGCGTAGCGGATGGACGGCCTGCGGAAGGTCGACGGTATAGGTCACCCCTTTTCGTGGACCATCATGGCGCCAATCCCAAGGCGGCACCCTGTCCTGCATCGCCAAGGACCACAGCCCCCGGTGCGCGACCTGTGCCTGTTTTTGAATCTCGAGCAGGGATTTGTCCGTCAGATATTGGCCGTAGGCCCAGGCTGAGCCTGTCCGCAGCATTTCGGCATTCACGTCTTTGCCGCCCACATAGACGCGTCCAAGCGTGCGGCCGTACTGATCCAAGCCCACCGTGACGACCCGCACGGCCTGGGAGGAAACCAGGGAGGATAGGGCCTCTTTCGCGCGTTGGCCCCAGGGCTGATCACTCTCAGGCGCATCAATTTCAGCGAGGCGGACGCGGATCTGTTCTTTGTTGTCCGTCAGTATCGTGAACGTATCGCCGTCCGCGACCGCAACGACGCGACCGGCCAATTCGGCCGCGGCTGCAACGGCGATCGTGCTCGCCAGCAGCAATAGTCCGGCGACCGCGCAGAGCCGCGTGATATGCCGTCCCACTCTGGTCATCCCCATCGCTCCTTGGCAGGAACTGGGATTAGGGGCTTAGCGGCCTTAACAGGATATTATCGGCCGTCGTTAGGACTGGCGCAGTATGATGCGAGCGCGCTTTTGGCGAGCGGCTAGGCGTATTTGCCCTCATTCTTAAGAGTTACCGGAAGATGTCGTTCAGCAAGCTGCGCGCAGGAGGCGCGGAACTCGCCCGCCGCGCTAACGGGTGAAGGACGTGGTGACGGGACCCGTGCGCGGGGCGCGGCCGGAGAACGCGTCGACGAGAAATTTCTGAGCGAGGCCAAGGCCGAAGGGATCGATGCCGTGGCCCAACCCCTTGCTCAAATGCCATTGCACCGGCACCCCGGCGGCGCCAAGCGCGGTCGCCGACATGAAGAGCGCCGAGGGCGGGATCACCTGATCGGCATCGCCGTGTACCAGCAACACCGGCGGGGGCGCATCCAAATGGGGCAAGGTTTCGGCGCCGGTGAGCATGCCGGAGAAGCCGACAATGGCGGCGGGTGCGGGCTTTCGGCGCAAGCCCACATAGAGTGATATCATGGTGCCCTGGCTGAAGCCGACCAGCGCAAGCCTGTCGCCGGTGAGTTCGAGACGGGCAAGTTCTGCATCCAGGAATGCATTGAGCTTCGGGGCCGCAGCCTCGGCGCCACGCTGGGTTTCCTGCGGATCGAGGCGCGAGAGCGGAAACCATTGGTAGCCGGCGCCGGGAACGCGTTCGGGGGCGTTGGGCGAGACGAAACCCGTGTGGGGAAGCGCCTTCTGCCAATGCGGCGCAAGACCGATGAGGTCGTTGCCGTCCGAGCCATAGCCGTGGCAGAGCACGACCAGATGCGTGGCCGGGCCGGATGGGGGCATCAGACGCGGTCCGTCGAGCCTGCTCATGCCGAGGTCTTTCGGTGTAGGTTTTCGAGCCATGATTGTCACCCGCTTCGCGCCAAGTCCAACCGGATTTCTCCACCTCGGCCACGCCTATGCCGCGTTCCGTGCCTATGACGCGGCGCGGGCCGGCGGCGGACGCTTTCTGCTGCGGATCGAAGACATCGATACGACGCGCTGCCGCCCCGAATTCGAGCGTGCAATCCTTGAGGATCTCAGCTGGTTGGGAATCGCCTGGGAAGAGCCGGTGCGCCGTCAATCGGAGCATTTCGCCGATTACGCGGCGGCGCTCGCGAAATTGGAAGCAGCGGGCCTGGTCTATCCGTGTTTTTGCACGCGAAAAGAGATCGCGGCGGAGATCGCGCGCGCGGGAATCGCACCCGCCGCAGCGGATAATGGCGGGGCAGACGCATATCCCGGGACATGTCGCACGCTGCCCGAAGGGCTGCGGGCGCGCCGCATGGCGGAAGGCGAGGCCTATGCCCTGCGCCTGGATGTGGCGAAGGCGCGGGCGCGTCACTCCGGCATTTTGCAGTTCGTCGAACACGGGCACGGGCCCAATCGCGAGACTGGCACTCAGACCGCGCGGCCCGAACTCTCCGGCGATATCGTGCTCGCACGCAAGGGACTGCCGACCAGCTATCACCTGGCCGTGGTGGTGGACGATGCGCTGCAGGGGGTAAGCCTTGTCACGCGCGGGCACGATCTGTTTCCCGCCACCGGGATCCAGCGTCTGCTGCAGGCGCTGTTGGATCTTCCGGTGCCCGACTATGCGCATCATCCCTTGGTGCTCGACGAGCACGGACGGAAGTTTTCGAAGCGGGATCGGGGTGTGACTCTGGCCGGTTTGCGGGCGGCAGGCCGGACGTTGACAGAGGTGCGGGCTATGGTGGGGATCTAGTGGCCCCCTCTCCGCTCGCGACACCCCGCTTTCCGACGCTTCGCCCCATCCCGGATCAAGTCCGGGACAGGCTCTTACCCCCTCCCGCCTTCGCCAAGGCTAAGGCGGGCAAGCAAGGAGGCAAGGCAAGGTAGGTTCACGCGAATGTGGCGCCGGCGCATGGCGCGAGCCGTCATTCTGGCGCAAGCTGGGCGTATGGAAGGCGAGGCGTTTTGAGGGAATGACGGCCCGCATGCGGCGATCACAAACGGCTCTTGGTAAAGCGGTATTGGCAATTGGCGTGGCGGCCTTCGTCTCCGCCGGGCCGGCCCAGGCCGATGCCGGCAGCGACCTTACCAACCTGCTGCGCGACTATAGCAACGCGGAACAGAAGCTCAGACCCAGGACCGCCGCAGAGCATGGCGATTCGCGCTATCTCGACGGCTATGACGAGAACGCCACCAGCGTCTATCTGGCCGCCCGCCGCCGCATCAACGCGGACATGCACGCGCGCATCGGGACGATCGATGCTGCCGCTCTGAAAGCGCAAGACAAACTCACCTTCGAGATCTTCCACTGGGATTTGGACGACGAGGCGCGCGAACTCAATCCGGTGATTGCGGAGAATTACCGCCTGCTCGCGTTCAACCAGTTCAACGGAACGCAGGTCACCTTCCCGCGCGAGATGCGCTGGCGCGGCGATTATCCGTTCGCCAAAGCGCAGGATTACGATTCGGGCATCAGGCGGATGCTCGGCTTTACCCATTGGGTGGATGACGCAATCGGCACAATGCGCCAGGGGATGAGCCGCGGCGTGACGCAGCCGCGTGTGATCGTCGAGCGCATAATCGCGCAGGCGGAGAATTTTGCTGACGGGGATCCCGAAGCGAGCCTGTTCATGGCGCCGGTCAAGAACATTCCGGATTCGATCACCGGAAAAGACCGCGCGCGCGTCGACGGCGCCTATCGCGAAGCGGTGGCGGGCCAGCTGATCCCTGCCTATCGGCGCTTCGCCGATTTCCTGAAAAACGAATATCTGCCGCAGGCGCGCGAGAGCGTCGGCCTGTCTGCCATCCCTGGCGGCAAGGAGATGTATCTCTATGTGGTGAAGAGCGAGACGACATCGGATCTTTCGCCGATCCAGATCCATGGGCTGGGATTGACGGAGATCAAACGCATCGAAACCGAGATGGAGCGGGTTAAGGCAGAAGCGGGATTCTCCGGGTCCCTGGCGCAATTCCGCGATTTCCTGCGCAGCGATCCACGCTTTCAGTTCAAGGATTCGGCCGCCATGCTGGCCGAATTCAATCGCGTGAAGAATGTCGTTGACGCCCATCTGGGGACGATGTTCGCCGCGACGCCGAAATCATCGCTCACCTTTCGCTTCACCGATGCCTTCGCAGCCCCAGACCGCCCCGCGGCGGAATATGCGCCGGCATCGGGCGATGGAAGGCGCCCCGGCATTGTCTACCTCAATGCTTCGGACCTTTCGGCGCGGTCGAGCTACACCAGCGAAGTGCTGGAGCTGCACGAGGGCATTCCCGGTCATCATCTGCAGCTTGCACTGGCGCGGGAGAATCGTGCACTTCCGCAGTTCCGCCGCTTTGGCGAGGAGACTGCATTCACGGAGGGCTGGGGCCTTTATGCCGAGTCGCTGGGGAGCGAGCTTGGGCTCTACACCGATCCCTATCAGAAATTCGGCGCGCTCTCCTTCGATGCGTGGCGCGCCAGCCGGCTGGTAGTCGATACGGGTATTCATTGGCTGGGCTGGACGCATCAGCAGGCCGTGGATTACCTCATGGCGCACACCGCGCTGTCGCGCGTGGAAGCGGTGGATGAAGTGAACCGCTACATCGCGATTCCGGGACAGGCGCTCGCCTACAAGATCGGCGCATATGAAATCATGAATTTGCGCACCCGCGCGAAAGCCGCGCTGGGCGCGAAATTCGATCTCAAGCGCTTTCACGAGGTGGTGCTGAAGGACGGCGCCATGCCGCTTCCCATCCTCGATGAAAAGGTCAATCGCTGGATCGACCAGGAAAAGGGCGAGTGATCGCATCGGCGATTGCGCAAAACGCCCGCAAGTTTCAAACTGCCGCCATGACGACTCATCCGATAGACCGGCTTTTCGCGCTGATCGCCTCGCGCAAAGACGGCGACGCGAACACATCCTACACCGCGAAGCTGCTCGCCAAGGGGCGGCTCAAATGCGCCAAAAAACTCGGCGAAGAGGCGGTCGAGACATGTCTAGCCGCCGTGGCGCAAGACAAGACCGCGCTCACCAATGAATCCGCCGATCTTCTCTATCATTTGCTGGTGCTGTGGACCGCGTGCGATATCGCGCCTGAAGACGTCTACGCCGCGCTCGCGCTTCGTGAAGGACGATCGGGTCTCGAGGAAAAAGCAACGCGGAAAGACTAGTGTGGCGAATCCGAAATTCGCCATCCCTGGGGGCAGCACTCCGAGCGAATTTCGGATTCTAAGCCACTCGTGTGGTTCTCGAATTTGAAGTTCCTAAACGCGGATGCCATGTTGATCTTAGGAACTTCAAATTCACCACACGAGCGCGACTCGCACTCTTGCGCTGCCTAACGCGTTTCGATCAGGCGTCGAGTTTCTCGTCCTCGCCCGCAAGCGAGCGCACGAGCTCAAGGATGCGCCGTCTCACCTTCGTATCCTTTATGCGCATGAAGGCAAGGCTCAGTTGCAGCCCTTCGCCACTCGAAAGGAACTCCATCACCGGCGGCGGCTCGCCTCCATCTGCAAAGCCGATGGTCGAACCGCCGGCATCGACATCTTCGTAGAAGAAGCTGATGGGCACGCCGAGAATTCCCGCGACTTCGAACAAACGGCCCGCGCCGATACGATTGATGCCTTTCTCGTATTTCTGAACCTGCTGAAATGTGAGACCAAGCAACTCCCCTAGACGTTCCTGACTCATCCCGACCAGCATGCGCCGCAATCGGACACGATGACCGACATGCGCGTCGACCGGATTGGCCTGTTTTTTGGGCACGCCCTAAAACCCTTTCTTAGATGGCTAATTTCCATTAGGCCAAGAAAACCTCCCGAGCATTAAACGTCAAGGCTTGGGCAGGGTTGGCGGCCAAAGGGCCGCACCGGCGCAGATCAAAAAGAGCGTGAGCAAGATTGGGGCCCCGTAACGCGCGAAGGGCGTCTGCGGCAGGGCAACCGGGAGGTCGCCGTCTAGCACGCCACGCAACCTTAGATCGAGCCGCGCTCGCATCCGGCCATAGGAGTCGATGATTCCGGAAATTCCGGTGTTGGCAGCGCGCACGATCGGCAAGCCTTCTTCGATGGCGCGCACGCGAGCGATCAAAAGATGCTGCATCGGGCCGGTATTGGGCCCAAACCACGAATCGTCCGTCATGTTGACGAGCCATGACGGCCGCGGGTCGCCGGTCACCGCTTGGGGAAAAATCACCTCGTAGCAGATGAGCGGGCCAACCGGCGGTGCGCCGGGAACGCTGAATGTCTGCGGCCCGGGCCCGGAGGAAAAGCCTGTGTTGGCGGCAATCTCGGTGATGCCGATCGAATGCAGCGTGTCTTCGAAAGGAAGATATTCGCCGAACGGAACGAGGTGGAATTTATCCGCCGTGGCGAGCAATTTTCCGTGAGGCCCAAACATCGCGAAGGAATTGTAGAAGCGCGTGCGGGCGCCGTCTTGGGCAACGCGGACTTCGCCTGTGAGGAGCACGCGAGAATCCCCGGTGATCTGCGCGATGTCCGCTATGGCTTGGGGCGCGCGCGCCAATATGAATGGCGGAGCCGCCTCCGGCCAAATGATGAGTGACGGCGTCACGGGCGCCGGCGCTTGGGACAGATCGATCAAACGCTGCCAGTTTCGCAAGACCAATCGTGGATCATATTTCTCTGGTTGCGGAGTCGCTGGTTGCACAATGCGCAGATGCACGCCGGGAACCGTATCATCCGTCGCCATCAGAAGCCGCGCTTCTCCATTCGCCCATAGCGCTACAAAAAAGACGGTCATTACAGCGGGCAGCCAGCGCGCGTTTGTATCGTTGCCGCGCGAAAGCGTCGCGAGCGATGCGCCAAAAAGCAAAGTCAGCAGTGAGAGACCATAGGCGCCGAAGACCGCGGTGCTTTGCAGCAGCGCAAAGGACGCCCCCCAGCCATAGGCGGGAAGATTCCACGGGAACCCCGTGAGCACATGGCCGCGCAGCCATTCGAGAATCGCGAACACCAGAGCGAAAAGAAAAATGCGGGCCACGCCGGGACGCCATTGCAGCATGCAAAGCAACGCGCCTGCGGCATAGAAAAGCCCCAGCCCTCCTGGCATCAGCAAGGCGACAAAGGGAAGCTGCCAGGCATGCGCGTCGGGATCGACCAAGAACGCGTAACCGATCCAATAGAGCCCAACGAGAAAGAAGCCGAAGCCGAAGCTCCAGCCAATACCCCATGCCTGCCGCAAGCGTCGCGGACTTGCCGCTGCGCCGTCCAGCAGCAGCACAAAGCCCGCATAGGAAAGCAGCAGAAGCGGGAAGAGCCGAAAGGGCTCAAAAGCAAGAGCCCCTCCCGCACCCATCGCGGCCGCCACAAGAAGCCGCTTGAACCCGCGCACGCGCTGCAGCGAGGAGGCCAGCCGATCGGCGAAATTCCAGGATATGCGCAAGGTCAGTGGGCCGCGGGCAATGGTGGCTGAGCCGCGCGAACGCGCAAGCGTTTGGCGCGACGCGGGTCGGCTTCAAGGATCTCGAACTCTACGCCGGCATGCGAAACGATTTCGCCCCGCACGGGCACGCGCCCGAGCGCGGCGGCCACGACGCCCCCCAGCGTATCCACATCCTCTTCGGTTTCCATCTTTGTCAGATCGATGCCGGTGCGTTCCCTGAAATCTTCCAGGCTGACGCGGGCGTCGGCATCGAATTTGCCGTCAGGACGGACAACGATCTCGGGTGTTTCATCGACGTCGTGCTCGTCGTCGATGTCGCCGACAATTTCCTCGACCAGATCCTCGATGGTCACCAGGCCGTCCGTGCCGCCATATTCGTCGACCACCAGCGCCATATGGATGCGGGTCGCCTGCATCTTCATCAACAGATCGAGCGCCGGCATGGCGGCGGGTACGAACAGGACCTCGCGCTTCAACTTGCTCAGGGGCGTAGGCGGCCATTGCAATTGACCGTCAACGCCGATTTCCACCAGAGCGACGATGTCCTTGATGTGCACCATGCCCAGGGGATCATCCAAGGTCTCGCGATAGATCGGAAGACGGGAATGCTGCGCTTCGCGGAAGAGAGCGACCGCCTCGGCAAAGGGGGTCTGCTCTTCCACCGCCACGATGTCGGCGCGCGGCACCATCACATCGGACACCGAGAGCTCGCCGAAGGTCAGGAGGTTCGCGAGCATCAGGCGCTCTTGCGAGCTCAAATCCTGGGTCTCGCGTTCGCTTTCCTCGATCACCTCTTCGAGGCTTTCGCGCATGGTCGAATCCCTGCGCAACCCCCTCACCGCTTGAGCCAGCCGCGCAGCGATCTCGCCTAGAAGCGGACGCGGAACCGAGGCCGGCGCCGAGGATGAGGGAGCCCGGCCGTCCGCGGTTTCGATCTGGAGGGAGGTGACGCCCGGAACGGGAACGGATTTCGTGTCGGAATCGGCAGGCATGGGGCGAGTTTATGCTGCTTTGCCTCGCCTCGTATAGTGACGCCGGACAGGGGGGATCGACGATGCCGCGTATCATGCCTAGGATTGCCGTGAGGCCACATGTCCGACATCGAACCGCTCATTCTCGATCTTCTCGAATGGCTTGATAAGGAGCCGCAGCCTTATCTGGCCGTGATGGACGCTTGGCGAACGTCCTGTCCACACCTTCCGGTATGGGAAGATTCCGTGGCTCGCGGATTCGTCGCACGCGAGTGGATACAGGGGCAGGACGCCACCGTCCGGATTACCGGCGAGGGCCGGGAATTCCTTTACAGACATAGGCGGGGATTGTCGCCGACACCCGCGACGGCCTGCTTTGGATCACGCGCGGCCTAATTTGGCCGGCACCTGCGCATAGGGGTCGGCGATGCCGAGCGTGGCGAGCAGGCTGGTCTCGAGCGCTTCCATCATTTGGGCATTCTTCGGTTTTTCGTGATCGTGACCGGTGAGATGGAGGATGCCGTGGATCACCAGATGCGCGGCATGCGCGGCAAGGCTCTTGCCCTGGGCGCGGGCTTCGCGCGCCACCACGCCCTGGCCCAGGGCGATATCGCCAAGATAGGGCTCGCTCGGCGATGCGCATGGGAATGACAAGACATTGGTGGATTTGTCCTTCCCGCGGAACGCCGCGTTCAAGGCGCGCAGCTTCGCATCATCGGTGAGAAGAATGGTGAGCGCAGGCCAAGCCTCCCCTCGAAGAGCGAGACGTGCGGCGCGGCGGATCAGGGGCAGCACCGAGGAGTCCGCGCGCCAACGCGCATCCTCCACGACCACGGAAATGGCGGCATGTTTGCGCGGGGCCAACGCACGCCGGCGCACGCGCGCCTTCATTCCCGTTCCGTCTTTGCGCCGCGGCGCGGTTTTGCGCTCCTCTCCTGGGAATCATAGGCGGCGACAATCCGGCTCACCAAAGCATGACGAACCACATCGCCCGCGCCGAAACGCGCAATGCCTACGCCGTCCAAGCCGCCGAGGTACCGCACGGCTTGATCGAGACCTTCGGGCCCGGCCGCAAGATCGCTCTGCGATGGATCGCCCGTGACCACCATGCGGGAATCCTCGCCGAGGCGTGTCAAGAACATCTTCATCTGGGCCGGCGTGCAATTCTGGGCTTCATCCAGGATGACAAAGGCGCGAGAGAGCGTGCGCCCGCGCATGAAGGCGAGCGGCGCCACTTCGATGGTCCCGAGTTCCATCAGCTTGGTGCAGCGCTCGCCCATCACCTCGAACAGCGCGTCATAGAGCGGCCGCAAATAGGGATCGATCTTTTCCTTGAGGTCCCCCGGCAGAAAGCCGAGCCGCTCACCGGCTTCGAGGGCGGGGCGCGACAAAATGAGGCGCTCGACGCGGCGCTCGTGCAGAAGGTGCGCGCCGAAAGCGGCCGCAAGATAGGTCTTGCCGGTGCCTGCCGGGCCCAAGCCGAACACCAGTTCGTGCTTGCGCATCAGATCGATATAGGCGGTTTGCGCCATGTTGCGCGGCCGCGTGGCTTTGCCCGACGCGGTGCGAAGGCGCGCCCCGTCGGTCTCGGCGCGGGGCAGCTCATGCGCATCGGGCGCGGTGAAGCTGATCTCGGCGTCGACATCGCCCAGCGTGAGTTCCTCGCCGGCTTCAAGACGCCGATAAAGTGCGCGCAATACGGTTATCGCGCGTTCGCGCAGCTCCGGCGTGCCCTCGACGGCAATCAGATTGCCGCGCTGCGCGAGCCGCACGCCGAGTTTCTGCTCCAGGCGCACAAGGTTGCGGCTGTGGCTGCCGGCCAGCGCGGACAACAGCGCATTGCGCTTGAATTCCAGCGTGACTTGCTCGCGCGTGCCGATGTCCGAAGCGGTGCCGTGGCGCGGGTTCAATGCGTGACCGCCCTTTTCACCGGCGGCGCCTCAACATCGGCGAGTGCACCCCTCAGCGAGTTCGGCAGAACCTCGATGATCTTCACGCTGCGAAGCTTTCCGATCAGCGGGGCGGCGCCATCGACGTGCACGGGCTGCAGATAGGGGCTGCGCCCAACCCCCTGCCCTTGTCTGCGCCCCAGCTTCTCGAACAGGACCGAAAGCGTGGCGCCGTCGCAGCTTTCATTGAACGCATTTTGCTGTTGGGTGAGAAGCGTCTGCAACGCCTGGAGCCGATCATCCTTTACGGTGTCGGGAATCTGCCGCGCCGCCGCCGCCGCGGGGGTTCCGGGCCGGGGGCTATATTTGAACGAGAAGGCCTGGGCGTACCCAACTTCGCGCACCAGAGCCAGGGTCGCTTCGAAATCGCCATCGCTCTCGCCCGGGAAACCCACGATAAAATCGGACGACAGCGCGATGTCGCCTCGTACCTCGCGCAGGCGCGACACGATGCGCAAATAGTCCGCAATCGTATGACCGCGATTCATCGCGGCGAGCACGCGGTCCGAGCCCGATTGCACCGGCAGATGAAGATAGGGCATCAGCGTCTCGACATCGCCATGCGCGGCAATCAGATCGTCATCCATGTCGCGCGGATGGCTGGTGGTGTAACGCAGCCGCTTCACGCCTTCGATGCTCGACAGCTGGCGAATGAGCCGCGCGAGACCCCATTTGGTGCCTCCCGGTCCTTCGCCGCGATAGGCATTCACGTTCTGTCCGAGCAGGGTGATTTCGACGACGCCATTTCCCGCCAGGCGGCGCGCCTCTTCGGTGATCTGCGCCACGGGCCGCGAGAATTCCGCGCCGCGCGTATAGGGGACAACACAGAAGGTGCAGAATTTGTCGCAACCTTCCTGGATGGTGAGGAAGGCGGTCGCGCCCGGCGACGCGCGCTCCTCGGGGAGATGATCGAATTTGTCTTCGGCGGGAAAATCCGTCTCCAGCGCATGACCGCCTTCGCGCGCGACCCGGGCGATCATCTCTGGGAGGCGATGATAGGATTGCGGCCCGACGATCATGTCGACGGCGGGCTGGCGCGCCATGATCTCGGCGCCCTCGGCCTGGGCGACGCAGCCTGCGACAGCCACCAGCATCGGAGTGCCCGCTTGCGCGCGCCGCGTCTTGAGTTGCTTCAGCTTGCCGAGCTCGGAGTAGACCTTCTCCGTCGCTTTTTCCCGGATATGGCAAGTGTTGAGGATCACCATGTCGGCGCCCTCGGCAGCGTCCGCGAGCGCATAACCCAGCGGCGCCAACAGATCCGCCATGCGGGCGGAATCATAGACGTTCATCTGGCAGCCATAGGTCTTGATGTAGAGCTTCTTCATGCCTGGCCAGCGTTGGAAATGATGGGCGTTATGCGGAAAAGTCAGGGTTAAGACAACTGGCCCTCATGCGGCCTCCTCCGTTTCGGCCTCGTTCAGGGCCTCGATCAGCGCCTCGTCCCGTACCGGCTGCGGCGCGGCCTTCGAGCCGGAGAGCGCGGCTGTGAGACCGGCCCGAACCGCGGCCTGGCAGCGGGCAGCCAGTTCCTTGCGTCCGCCGGCCTCATCGATGGTCAGCGGCCTATGGAACTCGACAGTGACGTCCATTGGGCCCGATTTCAGCGCTTCCCACAGATGGGGCACCAGCTCCATGTCGCCATACCACGCATAGAAGGGGCGGTTTTCCCGACCCATGGGCATGCCATGCAGGCCGACCAGGGCAATCGAAACCGGTTGCACGGTGGCGTGGCGTTGGTGATGAGAGGCGTCCTGCCCAAGATCGAGTTCCGCAGCCGACAGAAGCGCACTGCGGAACGGGAGCACGCGATTGCCGTCGCTCGACGTGCCCTCGGGAAACAGCACGAGCGCGTCGCCTTCCAACAATCGCCTGCGGATTGTATCGCGATCTTCAAGCGCTTTGCCCCGTTCGCGGCGAATGAAGATGGTCCGCTGCAGCCGCGCCAGAGTGCCGAAAAACGGCCACTGAGCCACCTCGATCTTGGCGACGAAAGAGACTGGCGCCACCGCCGAGAGAACCGGAATATCCAGCCAGCCGGTATGGTTGGCGGTCATCAGCCCGCCGCCGCGAATGGGCGCGCCTAGGACCGAAACGCGCACACCGAAGAGACGGCAGACAAACCGGTGATAGCGATAGGGGATGCTTCTGCGGGCAGGGAGACGCAGTTTCACCGCGGCCCATTGCAACGGCAGCAAGATCACCGTGACGACAACGAAGACAAGAAGAATCGAAAAAGCGCGCAGCTTGCTCATGATCGCCAGCTCGCGCGAGAGTCCCCCATCATCTATTTCGCGGGGCGATCGGGTTTCTTGCCGCCCTTGGGGATCCCATAAAGCTCGAGCCGGTGATCCACGAGTTCGAAGCCCAATTCCTCCGCAACGCGCCGCTGGAGTTTTTCGATGTCCTCGTTGACGAATTCGATGACGCGGCCGGTCGACACGTCGATCAGATGATCATGATGCTCGCTGATCTCTTCGTAGCGCGAGCGTCCGTCACGAAAATCGTGTCGCTCAAGGATGCCGGCGTCTTCAAACAGCTTGACCGTGCGATAGACCGTGGCGATCGAAATATGCGGATCCACCGCGATGGCGCGCCGGTACAATTCCTCGGCATCGGGATGGTCATAGGCTTCGGCGACGACGCGCGCGATGATGCGGCGTTGCTCCGTCATCCTCAGGCCCTTCACTACGCAGGCCTTTTCGATGCGATTGAGATTTTCTTCTACCCGGTTCAATTGGGGATCTCCCGCCTTCAAGCCGCTATCTTAGTGGAGACGGAGCATCATTCCCATGCCCTCGCAATGGCAAAGGCGCCCGTAACGTCAGTGCATCGACCAGAAGCCCACTGGGTCGCCGATAATAGAGGCGTCTCCGTCCGGTCGTTGCGAACCCCGCCCCGGTATAGAGCGCGAGCGCGGCCGCATTGTCTTCGGCCACTTCAAGGAACATTTCTTGTGCCTTTCGCGCCAGGGCTTCCCCTGCGGCTTCACCGAGGAGAATCCTCGCGAAGCCCGAACGGCGCGCGCTGGGCAACGTGCCGATGCTCAGAATTTCCGATTGCCCCGCGGCGGCTTGGATGAGAATGAAGGCCTGCGATTCAGTCGCAGACGCATCCTTGGCCGTGAGGGCGAACACGCCCTGCCCCGCCAGAAGTGAGCGAAACGATGCTTCGTCCCAAGCATCCGCGAAACATTGGCGATGAAGCGATGCGAGCAGTGCGGGATTGTCGCTGGGCACAATGCGGCGCGATGCGCTCACGAAACAATCCCCGGGAGCTTCGCATCGGGCGCGCGCAAATAGAGCGGCTTGGGCGGCGGGCCTTCGGGCGTGTCGGCTGCTAGCCTTGCAACGAACACGGCATCGGGTTGGCGCACCAGACTGTCCAGGGGCTGCAGGCCGGCCTGTTCCAGCATAGGTCCGACGGTATCCACCGCAGTT
>DASQIQ010000116.1:0-3601 GCA_035631495.1 Micropepsaceae bacterium | reverse complement strand
CGCTTTTCGATCGCGGTGCGATGCGCAGCCGTGATTTCGGTCTTCACCGCTTCGACGAGAGAAGGAAGCGTCGCTTCCGCATCGGCGGCAATCGCGACGTCGACGGCCTGGTAACGCTGGAAGTCCTGAAAATTGGCGTGGATGAAGACGTCGCCGGAACCGATGCTGATGAGTTTGGCGCCCGCACGCAGACGCGAACTCTGCTCCGCTTCGGTGTTGTCGATGAATTCGTTGACGGTACCGAAAAAGTCCGTGAGCTCCAAACCAAGGATGACATCGGCCTGGGCCACCCCGCCCGAGCCACGCGCATAGAGCGGATGCATATTGGGGAAGTTCATGCGGCCGCCCTGGTCGATGACGGTCGCGTTCAACAGCTCGGCCAGCTGGACAAGCGACTTCACCCCGGCTTGGCTCCTGGCCACACGGTCGGCGACAATCACCGGCCTCTCGGCGCCAACGAGAAGGCGCGCCACCTCGCGCACGGCATTGGGCTCACCAGACGGTGGAGCGGGAAGCGCGAATTTTGGAATGTGAAGCGCGGCGCTGTCCTCGACCCCCATTTCCTGCAGGTCTATGTCGAGCACGATCAAGACCGGCTCATAAGGCGGTGTCATGGCGATGCGATAGGCGCGCACGACCGATTCGGCAAAGTGCTGAAGCGAGCCGGGCTGGTCGTCCCATTTGAGGATGTCGCGGACCATCGCCGCAGGATCTTGCACCGAATGCACCGTGGGCACGCCGGGCCGGCGCAGGTTCGCGTCGCGGCTGTTGCCGGTCATCAGGATCACCGGAACGCGGTCGCACCAGGCGTTGTAGATGCCCATCGTGGCATGCTGCAGACCGACGGTGCCGTGGCACAATGCGATCGCCGGCTTGCCCGCGACCTTGAAATAGCCATGCGCCATCGCGGTGGCGGATTCCTCATGCATCGCCGTGATCAGCTCAGGCTTCTTGTTATCGCCATAGGTGATGATGGAATCGTGCAGGCCGCGGCAGCTCGAGGCGGGATTGGTGAAGACGTAGTCGATATCCAGTGACTTGATGCAATCGAGCATGAAGTCGGAGCCCGGACGGCCCTTGGTCAGATTGGGGTTGCCGCCCGCGGGCACCGGCACGGACTTGGTCGAGATTTCCGCCTGCGCGAGCACGGTCGAGGGGCGGCTCGCCGCGGGCACGCGGGCCGGTTCCTGCCCGCCAGGCAGGATCGCGGCCTTACCAGCGCCGGTGGTGACGGCCGCGGCCCCGGCCACGGCAGCGCCCGCAAGGAATTTCCGCCGGTCGACTTTGTTCGATGAGCTTTTCTTCATGATGTGCTCCTCCCGCTGTGCCGTCGCATATCCGTAAGCCGCCAAAACAGGCGGCCAACATCCACTCTTTAGGAGTGCCGAGATTCTCCCAATGAAAGCGTAGCAGCGCCGGCGTCAATCGGCCACTGCATTGAGAACAGCCTATAGAAATTGGCAAATTTCCGGTAGGCCGGGCCGCGGCGGACTGTAGAATGCCGTGTCGCCAAGGCCGCCGGAGGATCGATCGATGACGAAAACTTTGCTGCTCATCGTGGCGTTGGCCGCATGTGTCCTCTCGACGGCAGGGAACGCTCAGGTCCCTGCCGCAGACACCATTCTGGTGAACGGCAAGATTGTCATCCTCGACGGCGCTTCTTCGGTGGCGCAAGCCATCGCGATCCGCGATGGAAAGATTCTGGCCACCGGTTCCGATGCGGACATTCGCAAACGCGCCGACAGCCGCACCCACATTGTCGATGTCGGCGGCCGCACCGTGATTCCGGGTCTGATGGATTCGCACATTCATGCTCTGCGAGCGGGCCTCACTTTTTCCACCGAACTGAGCTGGGCCGGTGTGCCCTCGCTTGCCAAGGGCCTCGAGCTTATCCGCGAGGCGGCGCGCACCATGCCGCCCGGGGCTTGGATCAAGATCGGCGGCGGCTGGACGGAGCTGCAGTTTCCCGAGAAGCGCGGACCGACCGTCGCCGAATTGACGGCGGCGGCGCCCGATCGTCCGGTCTATGTTCAGCGGCTTTATAATACGGCTTGGATCACGCCCGCCGGCGTGAAACTGATGAAGCTGACGCCGGACACCGAGATTCCCGGCGGCAAGGCGGAAAAGGATTCCAGCGGCAACCTCACGGGAGTTTTTACCGGCGTCAACCGGACGTTCAATTTTTTCACCGCCAAGATTCCCGAGCCGACATTCGAGCAGCAGCTCGCCGGCACCAGAAAATATTTGCGCGAGCTCAACCGGCTCGGCATGACCGCGATCAATGATTTTCCCGGCGGCGGCATGCTGCCCGAACATTTCCGTGCCGTGCAAACGCTCTGGCAGAAAGGCGAGATGACGCTGCGCGTCACGTTCCACATCGCCTCCGATCCGCGGCAAGGCGAGCTCGAGAGCTACAAGACCCTGACCGCGTTCACGCCGATGAACTTTGGCGACGACATGCTGCGTTTCCGCGGCATCGGCGAATCGCTGGCCCAGGGCATGTATGACGGATCGACCGTCGGCTTGCCCTACAGCCCCAGCGATAAGGATCGGCAAGAATTCTGCGCGGTGGCCAAATGGGCCGCCGAGCACGGCATGAACGTGCAGCAGCACGCCGCAAGCGATAAGGCCGCCTCGATGATTCTGGATTGTTTCGAAGCTGTGAATAAGGAAATCCCGATCGCCGCGCTGCGCTGGCAGATCGTGCACATCGAGAATGCCTCCGACCGGACGCTCGCACGCATGAAAGCGCTGAACATGGGGTGGGGGGTGCAAGACCGCCTGCTCTATGCCGGCCAGATCGTTCTCAAAGTGGTGGGGCCGGAGGCCGCGAAGCGTACCCCACCCATCAAAAGCGGGCTGAAGCTCGGCCTGCATGTGGCGGCCGGCACGGATTCCGACCAGGTCTCGCCCTATAATCCCTTCGTCTCGTTGCGTTGGCTGCTGGACGGCAAGGTGATCGACGGAACGCCGATGCGCGGGCCCGAAGAAACGCCTTCCCGCGAGGAGGCGCTGCGCATGTACTCGCTCAACGCGGCCTGGTTCACCTTCGATGAGGACAAACGCGGTTCGCTGGAGCCGGGAAAATATGCCGATCTTGCCGTTCTTTCCGACGACTATTTGACGGTACCGGTCGCCAAAGTCGGCGAGTTGCACGCGCTACTGACGCTGGTCGGCGGCAAAGCGGTCTACGGCGAAGGGCCGTTGGCGACCGTCGAAGGCAAGCTTTAAGTCGCTCCTGCCGAATTGCGCATCAGAAAATTGAGGACTGTCATGGATTACGCTTATCGAATGTTTTTGGAGCCCTTTGTACCATTCCTGCCATTAGCCCTGTTCGTCGGAGCCGCCGGAATTCTGTTGTGGTTCGTCAGGGTCCTTATTCGACCCAACTGAGGCGCGGTACCCGAATTTCAAGGCGCGCGGCCACGGCATCGAATCAAAGCTATTGTCTTCGCCGTTTGCCAAGTTGATACTTTGCCCGGCTGCCCAACGGCCGGGGACAGAGAGTATCCGGGGGGATACCTCGTATCAAAGACCGTGAAACATGGCCGGCGGAGGGTTGCGCGGCCCCACCGGAGTAGCGGGTGAGGGCCGAAGAGGA
>DASQIQ010000115.1:0-8052 GCA_035631495.1 Micropepsaceae bacterium | reverse complement strand
TTCAGCTTGATGAACCCTGCCGCATCCTTCTGATCATAGGCGCCGCGATCATCTTCGAAGGTGACCAGATCCTGCGCATAGAGCGAATGGGGAGATGCGCGGCCTACCACCATCACATTGCCCTTGTAGAGCTTCAGCCGCACGGTGCCTGCGACATACTCCTGGCTCTTGTCGATGGCGGCCTGCAGCATTTCGCGCTCGGGCGAGAACCAGAAGCCATTGTAGATGAGTTCGGCATAACGCGGCATCAGCTCGTCTTTCAGATGCGCCGCGCCACGGTCGAGCGTGATGGATTCCATGGCGCGGTGCGCGGCATGCAGAATGGTGCCGCCGGGAGTCTCGTAGATGCCGCGCGATTTCATGCCGACGAAGCGGTTCTCGACGAGGTCTATGCGTCCGACGCCATTGGCCTTGCCCAATTCGTTGAGCCGCGCCAGAAGCGCGGCGGGCGAGAGTTTCTTCCCATCGATGGAAACCGCATCGCCCTTTTCGAAACCGACCTCGACGATAATTGCCTTGTCGGGCGCTTCTTCGGGCGAGAGGGTGCGCTGATAGACGATGGAATCCGCTTCGATCCCAGGGTCTTCCAGGACTTTGCCCTCGGAGGAGGAATGCAGCAGATTCGCATCGACCGAGAACGGCGCCTCGCCGCGCTTGTCCTTCGCGATCGGGATCTGATGGGCTTCGGCGAAGGCCAGCAGCTTTGTGCGCGAGGCGAGTTCCCATTCGCGCCACGGCGCGATGATCTTGATGTCCGGCTTCAGCGCGTAATAGGAGAGCTCGAAACGGACCTGGTCATTGCCCTTACCTGTCGCCCCATGGGCCACCGCATCGGCGCCGACTTTCTCGGCGATCTCGATCTGCTTCTTGGCGATCAGCGGGCGCGCGATCGAAGTCCCGAGCAGATACACACCCTCATAGAGCGCGTTCGCGCGGAACATCGGGAAGACATAGTCCTTGACGAATTCCTCGCGTAAGTCCTCGACGAAGATGTTCTCCGGCTTGATGCCGAGCAATTTCGCCTTGGCGCGGGCGGGCTCCAGCTCTTCGCCCTGGCCAAGATCGGCGGTGAAGGTGACGACCTCGCAGCCATATTCGGTCTGCAGCCATTTGAGGATGACCGAGGTGTCGAGCCCGCCGGAATAAGCGAGCACCACCTTCTTTATATTTTTTGTCGCCACACACCCCTCCACGCAGCGTAAGTTCATCGGGCTCGGGGTCTATAGGAAGGCTGAACCCTGCGCAATTGGATCACTCGAATCGGTTTTACTTGGCGTGAAACCAGCCGGTAACCGAATAGCGGAAGCCCCCGTAAAGCGCCACCTGGCTTACGGAATGCAGCGCCGGCACGCGGAAGATGTTCAGCGCATTGAAGCAGGGCGAATAGCCTTGCTCGACATTCCCGCGCGCATCGTAGAACTGAAGAATTCCTCCCCAATCGGGGCGCCAGGCGGGCGTCATGTTCAGCACATAGGCGGCGAGCCGCTTATGCCCACCGGTCTTGTCGTCATGCGCGGTGAGGAAATCGCCCGGCCGGTAGAGCGTCGCCTGCGCGTCGGTTCTGTGGATTGCCTCCAACCCCGTGAGCGCGCGTATGAAGGCGAGAAAATGCGGCGCGTTCAGGAACGCCACCAGTTTCCCCAGATAATGATCAGGATTGGGGTAAGGCTCGCCATCGCGCGACAGACGATGATTGTCGAAAAAATATTGGAACGCGGAATGCGCCCGCTCGAAAGCGGCGACCGCAAGCCGGCCGCGCTCTTCCAGCGATACTTTTTCGATATCGAGGAAATCGGCGCCCTTGTTGAGGGTCAGCGTCCAGGGCGTTTCCTGGTATAGCGCGTGGTAGAGGCGCACGGCGGAAGGTTCGGTCAACACGCCCGGGATATGGATGCGCCCCGAACGGGCGAATTCCTGCGCCAAAGCCGCGCGGTCAAGCCGAGGATTGAGCTCCGGCAAGGCGTCGGCCGCTTGGACGGAAGGGGGTGCGCTGCTCATGGCCGCAATCGTTCGCCCATTCTTAAGCGCCGCGCAAGATAAGGATAACTACTGAGGCGTCCGGGCGGTCATACCAAGCCCGAGAAGGGATCGGCAGGACATCGATCATGCAGCTGAATCGTAAGGAATTGCAGCCCACCTCGGAGGAAAGCGAACTGGACGGATACAACCCGCACTTTGTTTCCAGGCCCAGGACGAGGTGCAAATACGCAATACGCGATACTCTCGCGCTCCGCGTCCCTATCATGGAGAAACGTCGCCGGAGCATATCGCCTGATGATATCTTGAGATTTCATCCCGAAAAGCGCGAACGCCACACCACGAATGCCGTTGCGATCGGCGGCATCCGCACCGGCCTTGGTCAGGCGATAGGATATCAGCTCGCATTGTCCGCCACTCGACGGTGCCGCAGTCAATCGGGCGATTTCGACCGGCGGGCTTCGCTCAATGACAACATGGCAGTCCTGCCGGCATTCGCAGGCTTTCCTCGCATCGTGGATGTTCTTGACGAAGATCATCTTGGTCGGATCGGTAACACCGATCGTCATACGAAGGACCGTGAACAGCTCACTGAGATCGCTCGGTCTCGGCGGGCGCAACGTCAGCAGCAAAAGCGCTAGGAATCCGACGAAAAAAATGATCCTGCGCGCGCGCAGAGTCACTGAGGCATCCGGGCGAGTTCGGCTGAGCGCATAGCTGCCATGCGGGCCGAGGCGCGCTCCTTCACGCTCGCGCTTTTCAGCTGACCGCAGGCCGCCATAATGTCGCGGCCGCGCGGCGTCCGGACCGGGCTGGCATAGCCTGCGCGATTGACGATCTCGGCGAATTTTTCGATTCTCTCCCAATCCGAACATTCATACGGCGCGCCGGGCCAGGGATTGAACGGGATGAGATTGATCTTGGCCGGGATGCCCGAGACGAGCTTCACCAGCCCGCGGGCATCGGCAATCGAATCATTGATCCCCTTCAACATCACATATTCGAAGGTGATGCGGCGTGCATTCGACACGCCGGGATAGGTCCGGCACGCCGCCATCAATTCGGCAAGCGGGTATTTCTTGTTCAGCGGCACCAGCACGTCGCGCAATTCGTCACGCACCGCGTGCAGCGAAATCGCCAGCGAAGAGCCGATCTCGCTCCCCGCCCTGGCAATCATGGGGACCACGCCCGCCGTCGAAAGCGTGATGCGCCGTTTGGAAAGCGCCAGGCCATCGCCATCCGCCACGATGGCGAGCGCCGATTTGACATGCTCGAAATTGTAGAGCGGCTCGCCCATCCCCATCATCACCACATTGGTGATCTTTCTGTTTTCACCCGTCGATGGCCAATCGGAGAGCGCGTCGCGCGCCACCATCAGCTGGCCGACGATCTCGAAAGGCGTCAAATTGCGCACCAGCTTCTGGGTACCGGTGTGGCAGAAGCGGCAATTGAGCGTGCAGCCGACCTGCGAGGAAACGCAGAGCGTGCCGCGGTCTTCCTCCGGGATGTAGACGGTCTCGAATTCGATGCCGGGCCCGGTGCGCAGCAGGAATTTGCGCGTGCCGTCCTCGGAGATTTGCTGGGTGACGATTTCCGGCCGCGCCAGGGTGAAGCGCTCCGTCATGAGCTTTCGAAAATCCTTGGCCAGATTTGTCATCGAGGCGAAATCTCGCGCCCCGTGGACATAGATCCAGTTCCACAATTGACGGGCCCGCATGCGCGCAGCCTTCGGCTCCAGGCCCGTCCCTTCCAGGGCGGCGGTCAGCTCCGCGACCGACAGGCCGATGAGGGACGCAGGGGCGCTCATACGCTTGTTATTTGCAGGTCGCGGCGACCTTGTCGAGCGCGGCCGAAATCCCGGAAAGGGAGTAATTGTCCCGCGTCAGGACCCCGCGCGATGACGTGCCGGTCACGCTCATCTCCGCACCGCGCTTCATCGCATCGATCAGTCTCTTTTCGTCGGTGGGGTTTTCGACCCAAGCGCCGCCCGACTGGCCATCATTCTTGGTGAACAAATCGAATTTGTCCGAGCCGACCTGCACCTGAACCTTGGTGCCGGTCTTATACTGATAGCCGGGGACGACCGAGGGCTCGTTGCTCACCTTTCGCCCCGGCCAGGTTGAAATCAGGAAGAACGCCGATTCGCGGGCCGTATTGGCGGGATTCATCTGCTTGGGCTGAGACAGCGCATAGCAAAACCGATCCTTCCCGGCGCCGACCGAATAGACGTGCCAATCCCGGAAGCTGTCGAGCAGGGTAGGCTTTTCCTCGGCCGCCAGAGCGGAGCCCACGCAGAGGGTGACACAGGTGGATAGGAGCGCAACCGCATGGAATTTTGAATGCATCGCACACCTCCGATTTATCAGCTCCGCTTCTGCTTAATGCATGATTTGGGCGGGGATTTGAAGCGTGCTCATTTGGGTGCCGTACCGCGGCGGCGCAAAATCGGCGGTCCCCAGCCGGCGCGTGCCGGAATCAGCTCTTTCGACGGCCCCCCTGCCCGCAGCGGGCGCTCGCCGAAACGCCCAAGCGTGAGCATGCGGTCATACATCACGATTGCGCCAGCCATCCCGACATTGATGGAAAAGCGTGTCGGGATTTTCACCACGTGGCGGCAGCGCGCCAGTACGGGCTGTGAGAGCGACAATCGCTCGGAGCCGAAGACATAGGCGGCGCGCAAGGGGTGGCGGAAGCTTGGCAGCTCAACCGCGTCTTCGGTGATCTCCACGCCGACCAGCTCGCAACCCTGAGGCAGGCGCAATTCTTCGGCGGCTCCGAATTGGTAGATCGGCAGATGGCCCGCCGCATCCGAGGTGTCGGACATCGCATCGGCGAGTTTCACCCGGCCCGCGACGGTGAAAAAGAAGCTCGCGCCGAACGCATGCGCGATGCGAAGCAGATTGCCGAGATTCATCGGCTTGGAAATTCCGTCGGTTCCGACGGCGAAATAACCGCGCATTGCCAATTCCACCCGTCCGCCGGACGAAGAGGACGCTAGCGCGCTCCAAGCGGGATGACAAAGGGGGATGGCTTCGGTTATTTCCAGGCGCCATGACCAATCCCATTCTTGTCGAGGTCACGAGGGGGTACCTCGTCGAAAGCATTCATCGCGGCGCGGTCGCGGTAGCCGATGCACGGGGAGCCCTGAGGCTGAGCATCGGAAATGTCGAGAGCGCCGTCTATCCGCGCTCGGCGCTGAAACCCATTCAGGCGATTCCCCTCATCGAAAGCGGCGCGGCCGATGCGTTCGCTGTCTCGGATGAGGAATTGGCGCTGGCCTGCGCCTCGCACTCGGGCGAGGTGCAGGCCACGACGCGAATTGCCGCCTGGCAGCGCCGCATCGGCTGTTCGGTTGGCGACCTTGCCTGCGGGCCGCACCGGCCCCTTCATGAACCCACCGCGAACGCGATGATCGCCAGGAGCGAAAAATGGACGCCGATGCACAACAATTGTTCGGGCAAGCACACTGGCTTCATGACGCTCGCACGTGGGTTAGGCGCGCCCGTCGCGAACTATCAGGAGCATGATCATCCGGTCCAGCGCGCGGTCGAGGCGACCCTCAAAGAGATGACCGGCATCGCACGCGACCTTCCCTATGGAGTCGATGGTTGCACGGTGCCCAATTTCGCGGTGCCGCTTGCCGCCCTCGCCCGCGCCATGGCGCAAATCGCCGACCCCGCTGAACTCCCCTTCGGCCGCGCGGACGTGCGCAGGCGCATTCTCGCCGCCATGATGGACCATCCCGAACTCGTCGCCGGAACGGGCCGGCCCTGCACGCTGCTGATGCAACAGAATCCCAGGATCGCGGTCAAAACGGGCGCGGAAGGCGTCTATGCCGCGATTCTGCCGGAACTCGGTTTCGGGGTTGCAATCAAGATCGACGATGGCGCGTCACGCGCTGCCGAAACGGCGGTCGCCGCCGTACTGATCGCGCTGGGCGCAACGCCCGATGAAGGGGCTGCCGCCGGCATGGCGCGCGCACCGGTCCTCAACACCCGCGGCGCTCGGATCGGCGAGCGGCGCGCGTCCGCCATTCTGCGTCAGTCTTCGTAATCGTGCGAAAGCAATTCGCCTATCGGTTCTGGTTTCGATCGGAAGACTCGCCGTCGGGGTCGTCGCCTCCGTTGAGATAGCCGCCGCGCGCACGTCCCGCGAGGGGCTGCACATCGTTGACGAAGCAGCTCATCTGGCCCAAGACCGGCGCCTGGAAGCTGACCCGATCGCCGCGCATGAGACAGCCGAGATCGGTCGTCGTGAGGAAGCGCAGTGCAAGGGTTGCGTTGGTCAGACCGACGCAGCCGCTGGAGAGGTCGACCGAAAAACGTCTGCCGTAGATATCGTTGACGATGAGCGCACGCTCATTGACGACAATCCAACCATAGATGCGGTTGTTCTGAAGACAGGCTTGCTGCTCGCGCGTATTTTGCGCGGACGCGGATGGCGGGGACAGGGCTGCCAGCGCCGTGATGCTTCCGGCCAAGAGCGCCGCCGGCAGCGTCAGGAACGTTCTGTTCATGGCCGTGCTCCTAGCCCGGCGGCGGCGAAGGCTCGCCCGGATTCGTATCGGTCACGACACAGGTCAAGGGTCCGAGGCCCGGACTGTCGAAGGCAATCCTGTCGCCCTGCATGAGGCAGCTCAGACTGGTCGATGTGCGGACAACCAGGTTGGCGCCGGCATATCTGTTCAGGCCAATGCAGCCTCCCGTCAGATGCACCGTGAACTTTTTGTAGTTGCGGTCGGTGACGATCAGGGTCCGGTCGTCAACGGCCTTCCAACCCCAGATGCGATTGTTCTGGAGGCAGGCATTGTCGGCGGCCGCCAGCACCGGCGTTGCGAGCGAGGCGCCCATCAGCGCACCAACCAGAACCGCATGCCATGTCTTCATGTCACTCACCTTCGAAAAGGAGTGCCCCTCCGTCCAATTGCCAATATAGCACCGCGGACGCCTCTGCGGCAGGGCTTGCGCTTGGCCTCATGAATCCCCATCTATCGCCGCGTTGATTCGAGGATATGAAAATGGGCCTTTTGGGCTGGATCCTGTTCGGTTTGATAACCGGCTTCGTTGCCAGCCGCGTGGTGAATCAAAGAGGCGAAGGCTGCATCCTCAACATTGCGCTGGGAATATTGGGCGCCTGCGTCGGCGGCTTCATCTTCAACAGCATAGGCGGCGCCGGGATTACCGGCTTCAATCTCTATTCGATGTTCGTGGCCGTCATCGGCGCCATCATCGTGCTGATCCTCTATCACGCCTTCACGGGGCGGCGCGGCCTGAAGTAAATGGGTTCGCGTCACCTCACCCGGATCGCTTGCGGGGAATTCCGGATTCCGCGCTTAGCGAGGCGCGATCCTGCCACCAGCGGACATAGGCAATTGCGGCCCAGATGGCTTCGATGACGGCGAATGGCCAGGCGCCCTGGAGGAAACCATAAATTCCGGCCGCCACGCAGGCGGTGGCCATCCCGAAGGTGAACCAGGGACTCTTGCGCTCCAGCGCATAGCACAGGAGCATGATCGATAAAGAGGCCACGCCGAACAGCGTGAGCCCATCGAAGCGCATGTCCCTATTCCGCCGCGGTTTTCGGCAGATAGATCTCCGAGCCCGCGTCGCGGAATTCGGCCGCCTTCTTCGCCATGGCGGCGCGGATTTCCTCCGAGCTCATGGTGTCGTTGGTGCCGCGCGCGTAATCGCGCACCTCCTGGCTGATCTTCATGGAGCAGAATTTCGGCCCGCACATGGAGCAGAAATGCGCCACCTTGGCGCCGTCCGCCGGCAGCGTCTCGTCATGGAAGGCTTCCGCCGTCTCCGGGTCCATGGCGAGCGCGAATTGATCGCGCCAGCGGAACTCGAAGCGCGCCTTGGAAATCGCATCGTCCCAGATGCGCGCGGCCGGATGACCCTTGGCCAAATCGGCGGCATGCGCGGCGATGCGATAGGCGATGACGCCGTCCTTCACATCGTCGCGATCAGGCAGGCCGAGATGCTCCTTGGGCGTGACGTAGCAAAGCATCGCGGTGCCGAACCAGCCGATCATGGCAGCCCCGATGGCCGAGGTGATGTGGTCGTAGCCGGGCGC
>DASQIQ010000114.1:0-3087 GCA_035631495.1 Micropepsaceae bacterium | reverse complement strand
TTGCTGAAGCACGTCCGGAGCAAGGCCCATTCGTTCCAACGTGCCGGGGCGGTAATTTTCGATGAACACATCCGCGCCCTCGACCAGCCGGAGCAATGCACCCTTCGCCGTTGGGTTTCGCAGGTCCAGCGCCACCGACATTTTGTTGCGGCTATAGATCTTCCAGAACAGCTGCTCACCGCCGTCGCGCCATTCGCGCAAGGGATCGCCCGCAAGCGGCTCGATCTTGATCACCTCCGCGCCGAAATCGCCGAGCTGCAGCGACAGCATGTTCCCCGCAACGAGCCGCGAAAGATCAAGCACCTTTATCCCGCTGAGCGGGCCTTTCGCGTCTGCCGCCAATCGGATCGGCGGAGGTCTTGCGGAATGAGTCGCGGATTCGTCCGATGCGGAACTCACGAGCCGAACATCATCCGAGCTTGCCGACCTGGGCTTCGAGAAAATCCCAGGTGCGTTGCCCGATATGCTGCTTCCAGCGCGGATAAAACGCCGTCAACGCGGGCCGGAACGATGCTTTGTCGGCATCGTTGAAAACCATACCCTTCTTCTCCAAATCGCGGCGCAGATCGATATTCAGCGCATCATTGTCGCTGCGCTGCAGAGCGACAAACTTTCGCGTGTTGGTCTCGATGATCTTCTGCACATCGGCGGGCAGACTTTGCCACACCTTCATGCTCGCGAGCATATTGTAGCCGGACCATGAGTGCTCGGTGATGCTGGCATATTTCTGCACCTCGTAGAATTTGAAAAGCTCGACCACATCCCAGGGATCGTCCTGGGCTTCGACGATTCCGCTCTTCAAGGCGTCATAGGTGCGGGTGAGATTGGTGGTGACGATCTGGGCGCCGAGCGATTTGAAGAAATCCTGATATACCGGTGAGCCGGGCACGCGAATCTTCAGGCCCTGAAAATCGGCGGCCGTGCGGATCGGCCTTGTGGCGGATGTGATCTGGTGCATCCCGTTCTCGAAGCAGCCACCGGGAATCGCGTAGAGGCCCTTGGCGCGCAATTCATCGCGCAAATAATCGCCGAGCGCGCCATCCAGAGCGCGATAGACCTGGGCGGGATTGCGGAAGCCATAGGGTGTCGCCTGCACGTCCGCCGCGGGCAGCAGCGAGGCCAGTCCGTTGCCCGCCAGCGTCATAAACGCGAGGTCGCCTTTGGTCAGCATGTCCAAAGAGGCATTGCCGTCTCGTGTGATCTGAACATCCACCCTTCCGCCCGTTTCGGTGCGGATGGCCGCCCACATCTGAAGGGCTCGCTTGTGCAGCGGGCTGTCTTCGGGCAGGCCATGCTGATGGCGCAGCGTGAAATCGGCCGCCTTGGCGCGTCGCGCCGACAGCATCATTCCGCCGGCGGCGGCAAGCGCGACATTGACCTGCCGGCGCGTGAATATGGAGTCAGCCATGGATGCCTCCCGAGTGGATTCGCGGGGGATCGTTGGTCCACATTGCCCGCGGCGAAATTCTTAAGCCAGTCTCGCTCAGCGGGCGCGGCGCTTCAACCACCAGATGTTCAAACCCGTGAAGGCCAAAAGGAGCGGCAATAGACCGCCCAGAAAAACCAGGAACGTCCAAACCCCGCCCATTCCGACGCTGAAATGCAGCGCATAGAGCGCGTTCAGAATGCGGTTTGCGGTCGTATAGGTTCGCGGATCGTCGATGGAAATATCCCCGTTGTTGACATCGAACGCGACCGTGACCTGAGGAATCGACGGGCCAAACCCCATGGGCTCCATCTGCGCCATGAAGGGCCTGTCGCTGGCCCGAGGCAGCTGTATCACCCTCACACGGGCATCGGGCACCGCTTCTGCCGCGAATGCGAAGGCTTGATCGGGATCGGTGGGCGCAGCGTGCTTAGGGCCATCAGGCGCCGGATCGTCGGCGACCAAATGCGAGGGGAAAACCCATCTTACCGTTTCGCTGACGAATTGGGGGAAGGCGAGATAGATTCCGCTGATGCTCAAAATGAGAAGCAGTATCGAGCCCCAGATACCGGCGGCATGATGCAGGTCCAGATGAAACCGCAGGCCGCGTGCCCCGCGTCGAACCAGGAAGGCGCTCAGCCATCGGCCCTTTCTGGGCCACCAGAGAATGAGCCCGCTCAGCCCCATGAATGTCAGCGCCACGGCCATCCAGCCCACCAGAGGCAGGCCGATATGTCCAGGGAACATGAGATATTCGTGGATGGTCACCAGAACATCCCTGACCGGACCACGCCGGATAATTTCCGAACTGCCAAGAATCTTCAGCGAAACCGGATCGACATAGACCTCCATCGCCCGGGGCGGCCGATTTGAGATTTGGAATTGCACCACGGCCGGTCTGCCGGCGGATGAAGGAAGCTCCACCGAGTTGGCGCGCAGGTTCGGTTCGGCGCTCTGGGCAGAGGCAACGATGCGCGCGATGGATTGACTCTGGCCGGCCGCGGACGCTGCCGGAAGGGACAGGCTCAAGATCTCACGCTGAAGAAGGAGCGCGCTGCCCGACAGCCCGATCAGGATGATCGGAACGGCAAGGATGAGTCCCGCCCACAGATGGATCGTTTGCAAGACCCGGCGGAACGTGCGCGGGCGCGCCGGCGTGATCGCCTCAACCTGGCTTCGGTACAGGGCTGTCGCCAATTCATTCATCGGTGCGCTCGCCCTTCGAACCACTCAGGGATAGGTCTATGGTCATACAAACAGAAGGAGCCATCCATGTTCAAGTTTGGCGTGGCGAGCATCGCACGAAAGACGATGATGGCGAGCATGATTTCCGCCAGTCTGCTGTGCGGCGCCGCGCTTTGGCCGATGCTTAACGCGCGAGGGGCGTCCGCGCAGGAGGGTGCGGTGCCCATTCTCGCATCGAGCGAATATGGCTGGCTGGCCGACACCGAATTCCTGCCGCCGACCTCCGGCCCCGGCCCGGTCACTTTCGACAAAGCCCATCCCTATATTCGCAACAACACCGTCGGGCAGCCGACCTTCCGCATCGGGGACGTCACCAATCCCATCCTTCAGCCCTGGGTCGTGGAGCGGATGAAGAAGGACAATGACGAAGTCTTGGCCGGCAAATTCGCCTTTACCGCCCGCTCCTCTTGCTGGCC
>DASQIQ010000113.1:0-6676 GCA_035631495.1 Micropepsaceae bacterium | reverse complement strand
ATCGCAAGCGCTTTCGGCGCGGCGGCCGCAATCGGGCCCATTTATGCCGCGGCCACGAACACAGGCGCCTCGGATGAGGCCGTACCCGAATTCTCCGGCGTCTGGGTGCGGACGGGCGAGCCCATGTTCGACCCCATCCCGGGCGCAAAGGAAGGCAAGCCCATCGCGCGGCTGGAGGTGAACAGCAAGGATGCCGAAGAGATCATGGCGGGCAATTGGGACAATCCCATCCTGCAGCCCTGGGCCCGCGACATCGTCAAAAAGAATGCCGACAGCGAAGTCGCGCTGAAGCATGTCTATCAGGCGGACGATTCCTGCTGGCCGGTCACCGTTCCGGCCATCCTCAACATGCGCGAGGCGGTGCAGTTCCTGCAGAACAAGGACCGCATCACGATCCTCTATCAGCGCGACCACCAGATCCGCCGGATCTGGCTGAACCGCAAACACCCCGCGAATGTGCAACCGTCCTGGTATGGAGACTCCGTCGGGCATTTCGAGGGCGACACGCTGGTCATCGACACGATCGGGATCAAGACGCATGCGATGTCCTTCGTCGATCCCTTCGGCACGCCGCACACGGACAGACTTCACCTTGTCGAGCGCTACCGCATGGTCACCGACAACAGGGGCAAGGGCTTGGAAGTTTCGATACGCGTCGAAGACCCCGGTGCTTTCACCACGCCCTGGGTGGGCAAACTGACCTATCGCCCCAACCGGGTACAGGCGCTGGAAGAAGTGATCTGCGCCGAAAACAATCGGACTTTCGCGGGTGATCAATTCGGACCGACGCCGGAAGAAAAGAACTCGCCGTTCTGATTTGAACGAAAGTTGCGTGAGGAACACATGTCCTGGGAGGGACGAGATGGCACAAAAAGATAAGATTTCACGGCGCGATCTGATCAAGACCGGCGCGGTTGCGGGCGCCGCCGCAGCGGCCGGGAGCTTGGCATCCCCGAATCTGGCTTCCGCGCAAGCGCAAGGGCTTCCCACGCGCTGGGATCGCGAGGCGGACGTCGTCGTGATCGGCTCGGGCGCCACCGGAATGCCCGCCGCCATCACCGCGCGCGAAGCGGGCTCTTCGGTCATCATCATCGAAGCCGAACCGGATATCGGCGGCCACGCGATCTGCAGCGGCGCCAATATTCCTCTCGGCGGCGGCACCAGCATCCAGAAGAAAGCCGGCATCCAGGATAGTCCGGACCTGGTGTTCCGCGATTTGACCGATTGGTCACTGACCGAACCCAACGGCTACGCCGATTATCGCTTCAACGACCGCGAGATCATGCGCGCCTTCGCCGACAATTGCGCCCAGACGTTCGAATTCCTGCTTGCCCATGGCGTCAAATTCGTCAACGACAAACCGGACGGCCGCGCCGGTTCCGCGCATGGCAATTCCGTGCCGCGCCAGATGCATGTCGCGGTGCTCGACTGGCCGGAAGTCGAGACTGGCAAGCAGCTTCCTCCAGCGGAACGGGCGACCGCCTCGAACGGCAACGGCTTGATGCGTCCGCTGGAAGCCGCGGCGCGCAAAGCCGGCGTCGAGATATTGCTTGAGCACCGCATGACGGCGATCCATCGGGAAAGGCCCAATGCAGGCCGTGTTGTCGGCGTCGCGGTGACGAACAATGGCAGGAACCTGAATATCCGCGCCCGCAAGGCGGTGATCGTTGCGACCGGCGGCTCGTCGGGCAACGTGAATTTCCGCCGGATGTTCGATCCGCGCCTCACCGAAGAATATTGCGGCCTTGCGGGTATGCCGTGGTCCAACCAGGACGCCAGCGGCGAGCTCGCCGGGATGGCGATCGGGGCCTCGCTCTGGGGCGCCGCGAATTACACGATCGAGATCGGCGACAACATCACCAAGCCCGGCAAGATCGGCGCCCAATATATCTATTCGAATCTCACCTGGATGCCGGGAAGCCGCGTCTTCGACAAGGCGGGGGCGTCGGGCCTGCGCGTCACCGATTTCCAGAACCTGATCCACGTCAACATGTTGGGCCAGCGCTTCTATGACGAAACGGGGGGCCAATATCCCGGCAACCGCTACAACACGGTTCAGCCTTATTTCCCCGACAGCCCGAAGAACGCCAAGAACGTCAAATTCAATCCTGCCAATTGGATTCCGGCGGCGATGGCCGGGATCGGCGATGGCAAGAATGGCGGCGGTCCGATCTGGGCCATCTTCGATGCCGATGCCGTGGCGCGCGAAAAATGGACTCCCGCGCCGCCCTGGGTCGACGTCAAGAACGGATTCTTCTTCAGCGCGGATTCGCTTGCCGCGCTCGCCGGCAAGATCCAGATGAAATATCAGCGCGTGCCGATGCCGCCGGCCAATCTCGAGCAAACCGTCGCGCGCTACAATTCCTTCGTGGATTCGGGGAAGGATGAGGATTTCGACAAGCCCAAGCCGATGTACAAAATCGCCCAGGCTCCGTTCTACGCCGCATGGTCCACGCCCGTCATCCACGACACGCGTGCGGGTTTGCGCATCAACGCGAACTGCCAAGTCGTCGACATGAAGGGCGAGGTGATCCCGAGTCTTTACTGCGGCGGCGAAACGGCCGGCGGTTTTTCGATGCATGGTCTGGCGCGTTGTCTGTGCCAGGGCTACATCGCGGGCCATCGCGCCCACGCGGAAAAAGCGACCGCGTAAGAGCCCGTCCCCGCTTTTTGGGATGCCCTAGCCCGCCTTTCTGGCGGGCGCCGAACGCGTCGATGCTTCAACGATGCGCTCCCTCGGCAGGAAACACGTAACGGTCGTTCCGATATCGAGTTTGCTCTCGATCGTCAGCGAACCGCCGTGCAATTCCACGAAGTGCTTGGTAAGCGGAAGTCCAAGGCCGGTACCCTCATATCTGCGGCTGATCTTGCTGTCGATCTGTTGGAACGGCTCCAACGCAGACGGGATCTGCTCTGGCGCCATCCCGATGCCAGTATCCTTTACGGCGATTGCCACGCCCTCATTGGTCAGAGCGGCTGAGACGCAAACTTGACCACCCTCGGGAGTAAATTTCACCGCGTTGGAAAGAAGATTGATCAGGATCTGCCGCATTCGCCGGTCATCGGCCCGAATCAATGGGAGGTTGCTGTCGATCGCACTCAGCACTTGGATTTTTGCGCCTTGAGCCTGCGGTTCGATGAGGTGCGTACACGCCTGAATGATGGCAGCAAGATCGACATCTTCCTCGCAAAGCTCGGCCTGCTTGGCTTCCAGCTTCGACAAATCCAGGATTTCGTTTATGAGCTTCAACAAATGAGTGCCGCTGGTGAATATATCGGCGGCATAGTCGCGGTAACGCTCGTCCAAGGGGCCGAACATGCTTCTCATGATGACGTCGGAAAAACCGATAATGGCATTGAGGGGTGTACGAAGCTCATGGCTCATATTGGCCAGAAATTCCGTCTTGATCCGGTTGGAGGTCTCAGCGCCGACCTTTGCCAGATGCAATGCCGCATTCGTCTCGTCTTCGATCCGTTTTCTCTCGGTGATGTCGAGGCAAGCGCCCGTGAAGTGCGAGGGAGAGCCATCCGCGTTCCTTGTGAGTTGGCTGCGGTCATAAATCCAGCGCGTCCTGCCGTTTACGATGGCGCGAAAATCGTACTCGACCTCGGTACCCGATTCGAAACAGGCACGAATCATGTCCGATATACGTTCGCGATCATCGGGATGTACCAGCGCGAAGAACTCTTCCGCCGTCCTGGGCGCGTTCTTGTGTTCGATACCGTAGACATCGCTAAGCGCTTCGTCCCAATCGACCACATTGTTCACAATGTCCCACCGCCAGGTGCCACAATGCGATGCTCTTAGGGCTGCGACGAAACGCTGAGGATCGAAGCCGCCATCGGACGGTGGCGAATACATTGTTTCCCCTTTGCACGAATCGAACGGCCGACAAAATCTAGCATGATACTTAGGCCGACATTCCCCAGATGACCCCCGATTTCTCGCAAAACAGGCAATCGCCAAGCGCGGGGTTCAGGAACCCGCGCGGGTATCATCGGATTTTCGGCTATTGTTGTCATCCCAAAAGCGGTCGGCCTCGGCGGATGGCAGCCGTCTTGTCAAACGGGCTTCCTGCCTTATGTCGGGCTTTCCAGGGAAGCGAGCATGGCCTTCAAGAAACGCGTGGCTTCGATTCCGGTCACGACGCGGTGATCGAAGGTCAGCGAAAGCGGCAGAGTGCGGCGCACTTGCGCCTTTCCGTTCCGCGCGAGGACTTGCGGCCGGATCGTTCCCGCGCCCACGATCGCTACCTGCGGCGGCACGATGACCAGATTGGCGAAGCGGCCGGCTCCCGCGACGCCGAAATTGGACAGTGTGATCGTTGCCCCGCGCAATTCTTCCAACGGAATCTGCCGCTGTTGAACAGCGCGTTTGAGATTGTCGAGACCGCGGCGCAGATCGGCATCGTCGCGGGTACCGACATTGCGCATCACCGCCACAAACAACCCGTCATCGGTATTGATCGCCATGCCGACGCTGATCTTTTCGATGATTCGAACGGTCTTGTCCTGCCCGTTGTACCAGGCGTTCAGCATCGGTGAGACACGGCAGCCCGCCACCATGGCGCGGATCAGCCGGACCGTGATATCGCCGTTCTCGATCCAACTCTCGATATCGGCCTCGTCATAGACCGAAGCGGGCACAATCTCGGCGTGAGACTGCTCCATCTTCTGCGCCATGGCGCGGCGCACCCCGTGCAGAGGAGTGGCCGGTCCCGCATTCGACATCGCACTGGCATAGCGATTGACGTCATGCGCCGTGATGGTTCCGTTGGCGCCGGTGGGATCGATCCCCGCCAGATCCACGCCCAGCTTTCGCGCAAGGGCGCGGACCGCCGGCATGGCCCTGATATTGGTCTGCGGGGCGGACTCGCGTTCGGGTTTGCCGTTTGCCTGCGTTTCCGCTGCCGGTACGGTGCCAACGACCGTGCCCTTGTCTTCGTGCACGCCCGCATCCTCGAAATCCACCAACGGATTACCGATGCGAACGATGTCCCCCGCCGCCGCGTGCAATTTCGCGATCACGCCGGAATAGGGCGAGGGAACCTCCACCACCGCCTTGTCGGTTTCAACCGACACCAGCGGCTGGTCAACTACGACACGATCACCGGCCGAGACATGCCAGGTGACGATTTCCGCTTCGCTGAGTCCTTCGCCGAGGTCGGGCAGGTTGAAGCTTCTCATGCGAATGTCACGACGCGGCGCGCCGCCTCCACAATGTCTTTCTCGCCCGGCATATAGGCCTTTTCGAGCCGGAGCAGCGGCACGATCGTGTCGGGTGCGGTGACGCGTTCGACGGGCGCGTGCAGGAACAAGAGCCCGCGCTCCGCGATGGTCGCGGCGATTTCCGCGCCGATTCCGACATTGCGCGGCGCCTCATGGACAATCACCAGGCGGCCGGTTTTTTCCACCGAAGCCAGGATGGTGTCGAAATCAATCGGACTGACCGTGGCGACATCGATCACTTCCGCTGAAATGCCTTCGCTCGCGAGTTGTTCTGCTGCACCGAGGGTTTCCTTCACCATGGCGCCCCAACTGACCAAGGTCACGTCGGTCCCTTCGCGCAAGACGAAGCAGACATCGAGCGGCATGCCTTGGCCGTTGTCCTCGACCTCTTCTTTCGACGCGCGATAGAGGCGCGTCGGTTCGAAGAACATCACCGGGTCCGGATCGGCGATCGAAGAGAGCAGCAGCCCGTAAGCGCGCGAAGGCGAAGAGGGGATCACCACACGGATGCCGGGCGTGTGGGCGAACAAGGCTTCCGTGCTTTCCGAATGATGCTCCGGTGCATGAATGCCGGCCCCCATCGGCGTGCGGAACACGATCGGGCAGGAGAGCCGTCCGCGCGAACGGTTGCGCATGCGCCCCGCGTGATTGATCACCTCATCCAGCGCCGGATAGATGAATCCCATGAATTGGAATTCGGTCACGGGGCGAAAACCCTGAGCCGCCAGGCCGACGGACATTCCGGCAATCACCGTTTCGGCCAGCGGCGTGTCCATGACCCGTTCGCCGAAGCGCGCCATCAATCCATCGGTGGCGCGGAACACCCCGCCATTGACGCCGACGTCTTCGCCCAGAACGATGACACGCGGATCGTCTTGCATGGCGCGGGCCAGCGCCATGGTGATTGCCGCGAGCATGGTGATTTCCGCCATGTCAGCCGCCCAGATATTTCTTGCGCTGCCATTCCAACGATGGCGGCAGCGTTTCAAACAGATGTTCGAACATGGATTCAGGCAAGGGCGGCGGAATCGCGAGATACTCCGCAACTGCGGCGTCGATTTTCTCCCGGCATTCGGCGATGAGCTTTTCTTCGTCTTCTTTGGTCCACCAGTGTTGGCTGACAAGATAGGTCCGGAGCCGTACCAGTGGATCGAGTTTCCATGCCGCGCTGACCAATTCCTCCTTGCGGTAGCGCGAGGCATCGTCCGCCGTCGTGTGATCGCCCATGCGGTAAGTGAGCGCTTCGATAACGGTCGGTCCGCCCCCGCTGCGCGCCCGCTCGATGGCTTCGCTCGATGCCTGGCGTGCGGCGATGATGTCGTTGCCGTCGATCTGCAGCCCCGGAATACCGGCGGCGATTGCTTTCTGCGCGAGGGTCCCGGCCGCGGTCTGCTTCTCCCGCGGCTGGGAAATGGCCCAGTAATTGTTGATGACGATGAAAACCACC
>DASQIQ010000112.1:0-2660 GCA_035631495.1 Micropepsaceae bacterium | reverse complement strand
TCATTTCGCGCAAACTGGATGCGGTTCTCGTGCGCAACGGCACGCGCGGGCTGATGTGGCTCGAACCGCTGCTGGAAGTGGAAACTCCTGAGGGGCGCATCGGCTATGGCCCGGTGAAGGTTTCCGACCTTAAGAGCATTTTCGATGCCGGTCCCAAGGCGGATCATCCTCTGAAACTCGGTCTCGTAGAGGCGATCCCCTATCTCGCCAAGCAGCAGCGCCTGACCTTCGCGCGCTGCGGCATCACCGACCCCATTTCGATGGATGATTACGAGGCGCATGGCGGCCTCAAGGGCCTGCGCCGCGCCCTGGAAATGAGCCCTGCTTCTATCGTCCAAGCGGTCACCGATTCTGGCCTGCGTGGCCGGGGCGGCGCCGGCTTTCCCACCGGCATCAAATGGAAGACGGTGCTGGCGACGCAAGCGGCGCAGAAATACATCGTCTGCAACGCCGATGAAGGCGATAGCGGCACCTTCTCCGACCGCATGATCATGGAAGGCGATCCCTTCGCCTTGATCGAAGGCATGGCGATTGCCGGCGTCGCGGTGGGCGCGACCAAGGGCTACGTCTATATCCGTTCGGAATATCCCCATGCCTTCCGGCAGATGGTCCGCGCCATCGAGATTGCGCGGGCAAAAGGCCTGCTCGGCACCAATATCCTGGGCAGCAACCACATCTTCGACATGGAAGCGCGCCTCGGCGCCGGGGCCTATATTTGCGGTGAGGAAACCTCGCTGCTGGAGAGCCTGGAAGGGCGCCGCGGCCAGATCCGCTTCAAGCCGCCGCTGCCCGCCATCGAGGGGTTGTTCGGCAAGCCGACGGTGGTCAACAATCTGGTTTCGCTCGCGAGCGTGCCCATCATCCTCGCGGAGGGCGCTGCCTACTACAAGGATTTCGGCATGGGCCGTTCGCGCGGCACGATGCCCATCCAGCTTGCCGGAAACATCAAGCATGGTGGGTTGATCGAACTTGCCTTTGGCACGACCCTGCGCGAGCTGATCTATGATTATGGCGGCGGCACCCATTCCGGCCGTCCGGTTCGGGCGGTGCAGGTGGGCGGGCCTTTGGGCGCCTATTGGCCCACGCATCTGTTCGATGTGCCGTTCGACTATGAGGCCTTCGCCGCCAAGGGCGGCATGGTGGGCCATGGCGGCGTGGTGGTGTTCGACGACAGTGTGGACCTCGCCAAACAGGCGCGTTTCGCCTTTCATTTCTGCGCGATCGAGTCCTGCGGCAAATGCACGCCCTGCCGCATCGGGTCCCAGCGGGGCGCCGAAACCGTCGATAAGATCATGCGCGGCGAACGCGTGGTGGAGAATATCGACATCGTACGAGACCTTTGCGAGACCATGCGCGACGGCTCGCTATGCGCTCTGGGCGGGCTCACCCCCATGCCCGTGATGAGCGCCATCGAGCATTTTCCTGAAGATTTCGACCGGAGCCCGGCGCGCGCCGCGGCTGCCGAGTGATATAATGCGGCAAAGAGGCAAGCCATGACCGTCCATTCCGACATCGACCGAGCTAGCATCGACCGGGGTACCCCCGAGCGAGCCGCCACCCAAAGCGTGACGCTCGAAATCGACGGGATGCCCGTCACCGTCCCTGCCGGCACGTCCATCATGCGCGCGGCCTCGCTCGCGGGCATCCAGGTGCCCAAGCTTTGCGCCACCGACTCGCTGGAGCCGTTCGGCTCGTGCCGGCTGTGCCTGGTCGAGATCGCCGGGCGCAAGGGAACGCCGGCCTCCTGCACCACACCGGCCGAGAACGGCATGAAGGTTTCGACCCAGAACGACCGGCTGGCGAAGCTGCGCCGCGGCGTGATGGAGCTTTATATCAGCGACCACCCGCTGGACTGCTTGACCTGCGCCGCCAATGGCGATTGCGAGCTGCAGGATATGGCGGGCGCCGTGGGCCTGCGCGAAGTGCGCTACGGCTATGACGGCGCCAACCATCTGGGCCAAGTGAAGGACGAGTCCAATCCTTATTTCACCTTCGATCCTTCCAAATGCATCGTCTGCTCGCGCTGCGTGCGCGCCTGCGAAGAAGTGCAGGGCACCTTCGCGCTGACCATCGACGAGCGCGGTTTCGCCTCGCATGTCTCGGCCGGCATGAACGAGGATTTCCTGGATTCGGAATGCGTCTCCTGCGGCGCCTGCGTACAGGCCTGCCCGACCGCGACGCTGATGGAAAAGACGGTGATCCAGCACGGCACGCCGGAACGTTCCGTGCTCACCACCTGCGCCTATTGCGGCGTGGGCTGCACCTTCGAGGCGGAGCTGCAGGGCAATCGCGTCGTGCGCATGACGCCTTACAAGGACGGCAAGGCCAATCACGGCCACTCCTGCGTCAAGGGACGCTTCGCCTGGGGCTATGCGACCCACAAGGAACGCATCACCAAGCCGATGATCCGCAAGACGATTCAGGATCCTTGGCGCGAGGTGAGCTGGGACGAAGCGATCGCCTATACGGCGTCCGAGTTCCGCCGCATCCAGCAAAAATACGGCAAAGGCT
The DNA here is from genome assembly GCA_035631495.1 of Micropepsaceae bacterium. GTDB lineage: Bacteria > Pseudomonadota > Alphaproteobacteria > Micropepsales > Micropepsaceae > CAIYRG01. Next base: position 149 of record DASQIQ010000112.1, on the reverse strand, counting down.
CCATTGGCGGCATCACCAGCTCGCGCTGCACCAATGAAGAAACCTATGTGATGCAGAAGATGATCCGCGCGGCGTTCGGCAACAACAATGTCGATACCTGCGCGCGCGTCTGCCATTCGCCGACCGGCTATGGCCTGAAGACGGCCTTC
>DASQIQ010000111.1:0-2209 GCA_035631495.1 Micropepsaceae bacterium | reverse complement strand
CTTTGGCTCTCGCATGCGGCATTCCTGTGCTCGGCGGCGGCATCGGCCTCAACGCCCTTTCCAGCATGATCTATCCGACGTTCATTCGCTCGACCGGCACGGGTTCGGCCTTTGCCGCGGCTCGGATCGGCGCGCTGATGGGTCCTGCAATTGCGGGATATCTCATGTATTTGCACATACCGTTGCAGATGATCTTCCTTGTGGCCGCCTTGCCAATGCTGGCAGCCGGCGCCACGGCGTTCATCCTGGAACGGTCCATGACGCCGGACGCCGTGCGCGAGATGGCGTCGAAATCGGCACTCGCCCGCCACTGAAAGCAGAGGCCATGGACAAATCCAAAGCGAAGCTCGCCGATGCGGGCCGCGTACTGGCGCATGAAGGCCAAGGCGACTACGTCGCGGGCCATGTCTCCTTGCGGCTGCCGGACGATCCAAACCGCTTCTACATGAAGCCCGCCGGCATCGGCCTCGAGGAGATGACGGATGAGAACATCATCACCGTCGACATCGAAGGCAACAAAGTCGCAGGGAGTGCCGGCCGCCATAACGAGGTCTTTATCCATTCCGAAGTGTTGCGCGCGCGGCCCGATTGCAACGCGGTGATCCACACCCATGCGGTCTATGCGGTGGTGTTTTCCTCGCTCGGCAAGCCGCTTTTGCCGGTCTCCAATGACGGCGCCTTCTTTGCCAACGGCCTGCCGGTCTTTTCCGAAACCACCGAGCTGATCATCAACCAGGCCCGCGGCCGTGCCGTGGCGCGCGATCTTGGCGCCCATGGCGCGCTCCTCCTGCGCAATCACGGCATCGTCACGGCAGCGGCCACCATGGAAGAAGCGGTCTGGCTGGCGCTCAAACTGAACCAGGCCTGCCATGTGCAATTGATGGCGGAATGGGCGGGGGGGCCAAAATTCGTCGGCGATCCCGGAGAGGCCAAGATCAAGGGCGCCTATGCCAGCCGCCCCGACCTCCATGCGGGCGCCTTCAATTACGTGCTGCGGCGCTCCAAAAGGTGAAGACCCCTGTTCTGATTGTCGGCGCGGGTCCGGTCGGCCTCGCTTTGGCCGGCGATCTTGGCTGGCGCGGCATCCCCTGCACCCTGATCGAAAAGACCGATGGGGCGATCACCCAGCCCAAGATGGACCTCGTCGGCGTGCGCACGATGGAGTTCTGCCGCCGCTGGGGCATCGCCGACTGGGTGCGGGCATCGCCTTATCCGCGCGATTACCGGCAGGATTACATCTGGGTCTCCGCGGTCACCGGCTACGAGTTCGGGCGCGAACCATTTCCCACGCTCGGTGACGAGAGATGTCCGCCGCAGAGTCCGGAGAAACGCGAGCGCTGCCCGAAGGATATGTTCGATCCGATTCTCGCGCGTTTCGCGCGCGGTTTTCCGCATGTGACCATCCGCTATGGCGCGGAGCTTATCGCCTTGGATCAGGACGCACGCGGCGTTCGGGCGCGCGTCGCCACCTCAACAGGCGAGGAGGTCATTGAGGCCGATTACCTCATCGGCACCGATGGCGCGGCAAGTACCGTGCGCGGGAGCCTTGGCATCGCCATGAGCGGGAACCCGGCGCTCACCTACACGACCAATGCGATCTTTCGCTGCCCCGATTTCAACGCGCTGCACGACAAGGGCGAGTTCTATCGTTTCATCGTCATACGCCCCGAAGGCACCTTCGCCACCATTGTCGCGATCAACGGCCGTGACCGCTTCCGTTTCTCTATTGTGGGCAATGAAGAGAAACGGACCTACAGCGAGTCCGAAATCCGCGCAGCGATCATCACCGCGATGGGGCGCTCCTTCGATTTCGAGATTCTCTCCATCATGCCCTGGGTGCGGCGCGAGCTTGTCGCCGACCGTTACGGCTCAGGCCGTGTCTTCATCGCCGGCGATGCCGCGCATCTGACGTCGCCCACCGGCGGTTTCGGCATGAATATGGGCATCCAGGACGCCGTCGATCTTTCGTGGAAACTCGAAGCCATGCTTCGCGGTTGGGGCGGAACGCATCTGCTTGATTCCTACGAGATCGAGCGCCGCCCGGTCGCCATCCGCAATGTCCGCGAGGCGAGCGGCAATCTCAAACGCATGCTGCAGCCGCGTGCCGCCAAGCCGCCGCCGGAAGCCTTTGCGCACGGTGCGGCGGGGGATGCGGCCCGCGCGGAATTCGGCCGCGCCTATACCGAAATGATGAAGCGCGAATGGTTCT
>DASQIQ010000110.1:0-2443 GCA_035631495.1 Micropepsaceae bacterium | reverse complement strand
TCCCATCTGGCATCCCTTCACGCAGCATGCGCTCGCGGACCCGCCGCTCGAGATTGTGCGTGCGGAGGGCGCCTATCTCGATAGCGCCGATGGCCGCTCCATATTGGATGCGATTTCTTCCTGGTGGGTGAACATCCACGGTCACGGCCATCCCCATATCGTTCAAGCCATCAAGAATCAGGCAGAGCGGCTGGAGCAGGTGATCTTCGCCGGTTTCACCCATGAACCGGCCGAACGCCTCGCGCAGAAATTGTTAGCGGTCGTACCCAAGGGGCTCGCTTATGTGTTCTTTTCCGACAGCGGATCGACCTCCGTCGAGGTCGCAATCAAGATGGCGGTCGGCTGCTGGCACAATCGCGGACGCCCCCGCCACCGCATCATCGCGATGGAACACGCCTATCACGGCGACATGTTTGGCGCGATGGCGGTTGGCCACCGTGGCGTCTTCAACGCGCCCTATGATCCAATGCTGTTCGATGTCGCGCGTATTCCCTTTCCGGCGCGTGGAGAGGAAGAGCGCACGCTCGATGCCCTGGTTGCGTTGTTGCGCGGGGAGCCCGATTCCTTTGCCGCCCTCATCTTCGAGCCGCTGGTGCTCGGCGCCGGCGGCATGAAGATGTATCGGCCCGAAATCATGTCGCAGATCGCCGCTTGGTGCCGCCATTACGGCGTCCTCCTGATTGCCGACGAGGTGATGACGGGTTTTGGTCGTACCGGCACAATGTTCGCGTGCGAACAAGGCAGCGTGGCTCCCGATTTGATGTGCCTCTCCAAGGGCCTGACCGGCGGGTTCCTGCCCATGGGCGTCACGCTGGCGACGGCCGAGATCTACGACTCGTTTTATGCGACCGACAGGGCCAAGACCTTCTTTCATAGCTCTTCCTATACAGGCAATGCCATCGCTTGTGCGGCTGCATTGGCCAATCTGGAGATCTGGGAACGCGAACCCGTGGCGGATCGCATTCGAGCGATTGCGGACCATCACCTGCAGGCGCTCGCGCCGTTCCGCGGCCCTGCCGAAGTTGCCGATGCGCGGCAGACCGGCACCATCGCCGCCATAGAACTTCGCGTGCCCGATGCCGGTTATTTGGCGGCGCTTGGCCCCAAGCTCAACGCATTCTATCTTGAGCGCGGCATTCTTCTGCGCACCCTCGGCAATGTGGTGTATCTGTTGCCGCCCTATTGCGTCCGCGCGAACGAATTGGACAGGATTTATGGCGCGATCGATGAATCCCTCTCTTTGGTCCGGGTTTGAGCGCCAGAACCAATCGCTGACCGGGCCGGTGCGGGCGGGCCTCGCCGCCCTTTGCGGCCAATCCTGGCAGCATGCGCGCTTCCTGAACATGCTCTCGCTGCTTGAGCACATCGGCAGCCGCAAGATCATGGCGTGCCCGGCGATGACCGAGCCGGATCACGACATCCTCAAACATCTGGCCGAGGAAACCCGCCACGCGTATTTCTTCAAGCGGGCGGCCGAGAAACTGGCGCACCGCCCGCTGGATTATTCGCACCCGAACACCATGGCGGACGCTGCGGCCCGATCCTATATGGGCCGGCTCGATGCGGAGATTGCGCGAGAGCTGGCAAGCGTCACTTCCGTGCTTCCCTACCTCTATATGTCTCTCGTCGTGGAGCTTCGAGCAGTCTGGACCTATCATCTGTACCAGACCGTTCTTACCGAGCAGAATGCGGGTTTCACGCTGAAAAGCGTTCTTGCCGAGGAAGAGTTGCACCTCTCGGCCATGGTGGCGCGTTTAGCGGACATGGATACGAATTTCGCGGCGCGCATCGCTCGCTTCGCGCAGGTCGAAGAGGCTCGATTCCGCTGTCTCTGGTCGCAAATCCACCAAGAAACCGTGAATCATCGATTGGCCGCCGAGTAAAGCCGCTGGTGGCCGTCGCGCGTGAAGCCGATGAATGTTAGCCGCATCCTGATCGTTGCCGGAGTGATCCTGCTGCTCGCTGGCCTTGCCTGGCCCCTGCTCGCCCGGCTGGGCCTGGGCCGCTTGCCCGGCGACATCACGCTGGAGCGCGGCAATTTCCGGTTTTATTTCCCCCTGGCGACGTCACTTGTGATTAGCCTCTTCCTCACCCTTCTCTTTTGGTTGTTCCGGCGCTAAGAGCGGACGACACTTTCGAGCGGCCCATGAGCAAGCGTCCCATTCGCCGCGCGCTTCTCTCCGTTTCCGACAAGAGCGGTCTTGTGGACTTCGCGCGCGCGCTGGCCCATCTCGGCGTGGAGTTGATTTCCACCGGCGGGACGGCCAAGACGCTCCGCGATGCCGGCCTTTCCGTTACAGACGTATCGCAGGTCACGGGTTTCCCGGAGATCATGGACGGCCGCGTCAAGACGCTCCACCCGGCAATCCATGGGGGTTTGCTGGCCCAGCGCGACAAACATGCCGGCGCGATGGCCGCGCATGGGATCGAAGGGATCGATCTG
>DASQIQ010000109.1:0-9833 GCA_035631495.1 Micropepsaceae bacterium | reverse complement strand
CCTCGTAATCTTCCATCGAAATGGGGTCGGTGATGCCGCAGCGCGCGAAGGTCAGGCGCTGCTGCTTGGCGAGATAGGGGATCGTCTCGACGAGACCGAGTTTCAGAGGATGATCCGCCTTGGGACCGGCATCGAAGATGCTCTTCACGTCGGATGCGGTCACCGGCCCGTAGCCGATACGTCCTTCCGGGGTTTCGATTTCGAGCAGCGGCTCCAGCCACAAAAGGCCGCGCGAGCCATTGCGCACCACCACCGCATCGAGCTTGCGCGCCGCAATCTCCGCGCGCACCGCAGCCGCTACGGGCCCCGCGCCGACCGAAAGCGCCGCTGCGTCCATGGACACGAAGATGCGCATCGTCATGAGCGCGCCCCCACCAAGGCCAGGACCTTCTTCTCATCCGCCCGGCCATAGAGCTCGCCATCCACCAGGACCGAGGGCGAAAGCGCGCAATTGCCAAGGCAATAGACCTCTTCGAGCGTGACGCCGCGATCGGAGGAGGTGTCGCCGAACGAGATGCCCAGCGCGCGTTCCAGACGCTCGGCCAATGCCTCGCTGCCCATGCTCTGGCAGGCCTCGGCCCGGCACAGCTTGATCACATGACGGCCCGCCGGTTCGCGGCGGAAATCATGATAAAACCCGACCACGCCTTGAACTTCCGCCCGCGTAAGATTGAGCACGTCGGCGATCAGCACGATGGCCTCGTCGCTGATGAAACCGAAATGCTCGTTGAATTCATGCAGGATGGGAAGCAGCGGGCCTTCCAAATCCTTCAGGTCTTCCGCGATTTTCCGGGCTGCCTGCGCATCCCATTTACCGGCGGAAGCGGCGCGTTCTTTTCCCAACACAAATGACTCCAAACGGACAGCGAAGATAAGGCATTCCTATACTGCCAATATAGGACATGTCCCAACAGAATTCCTTAGCGTCCATTGCTTAAAATTGTGGCGTTGCCACAATCACTTAGCAATAGAGGAGAAGGGATCGTTGAAGACAAGGGCCGAATCCCCCCTCGCAAGTGCAATAAGGGTCAAATTCGCGTTCCTGGCAATCGAGACGGCAAGCTCGGTCGGGGCCGATATGGCCGCCAGGATGGGAATGCGGGCCAGGACCGCCTTCTGGACCAGCTCATAGCTGCAGCGGCTGGTCAGGAGGGCAAAGCCGGAAAAGGGGTCCAGCCCCTGGCGCGCCAGATGGCCGATCACCTTGTCGAAGGCGTTGTGGCGGCCAACATCCTCTCTGACCACCAGAATCTCCCCATCAGGCCGGCAGAAGGATGCGGCATGCACCGCACCGGTGGCCTGGTTCAGGGTCTGGTGCGCCGGCAGGGATTCGAGCGCCCGGAACAGCGATTTTTGCGCAAGTTTCGGGGCGGCGGTCAGGGGCGCGAGCTGGGGCAGGGCCTCCTCGATGGTGGTCAGCCCGCAAATGCCGCAGCCCGATTGGCCAGGAATGGCGCGGCGCCGTTCGGCGAGGCGCGCCGAGTGTTTCTTCTCCAGGCGCACATCGATGCCGATGCCACGCGTTCCACAGCGCACATCGATGCGGGCGATCTCGTCGGCGCGGCTGATGATGCGTTCGGAGAGCGCAAAACCGACCGCGAAATCTTCGAGGTCGGCGGGCGTCAGCATCATCACCGCGTAGGGCTCACCGTCGAATTCCAATGCGACCGGCACCTCATTGGCAAGTGCGCGTGTGCCGGGCGTGGCTTGGTCGGGTGTGATCCGCACCATGTGATGCTCGTCCGAGGTCGCATATTCGATAGGCGCGGCCATCTGAGACGCGGCGCGGGTTTCTTCAATCTTCCGGGCTGACATGGCCCGAGTTTACTCAATCCTGTCATCCCCGGCGAGCCTCCAAATCGGCGTCCTTAACCCTCAACTGTCATCCCCGGCGAGCACGCGTTGGCGTGCGAGGGAAGGGGATCCATTCGCCAACTGGATTCCCCCCGCCTTCGCGGGGGCAGGCTCTTCCCCTCACGGCGTTCCGCCGTTCGGCCGGGAATGACAACCATAATGATGCGGCCGATGAACGGTCTAGAATCCCCATGAAAATGACCTGAAAGGATTCCTCATGCGCAATCGAACAATCGGGACCGCATTAACGATAGCCGCGCTCGCAATCGCGGCCTGCAATCAGGCAGCCACAACCGCCTCGGCGCCGCCGCAAACCTCGGCCTTCCCCGAAGATTATGGCGAGTTCTACGCGCGGCCCGAAGAGCTTGCCTCGGTACCCGCCAACGCCATCGCCAAATCGATGCGCATGAACGTCACCGCGATGGGCCTGGGCCTGCAGGTCTACGACAAGAATTGCGCGTCCTGTCACGGCGAAGATATGAAAGGTATTCCCGCATCGCACACGCCCGATCTGACCGATGCGAATTGGCGCTTTGCCGGCGATGATCTGGACTCGGCGGGAGTGAACAGATTCCCCTCCGATGTCGAATGGACCGTGCGCTACGGCATCCGTTCCGGCCATCCCAATGCGCGCGGGTTGGAAGCGGACATGGTGGCGCTCGATCCGCAATACCGCAATGAAGAGGACATCAAGGAATTCGGCAACACGCGATTCCTGACGTCGGACGAAATCGCCGATGTCGCGGAATATGTGCTCCAGATCAGCGGCCAGGATGCGGACGCCGCCAAGGCCGCGCGCGGCAATGTGCTCTTCCACGAGGGCACAAAGGGCAATTGCTTCGACTGTCACGAGGAACAGGGGACCGGCAATGCGCCGCTCGGATCAACCAATCTGACGCGCAAGGATTTGTATCTTTACGGCTCGGAGCGCGCCTCGATCCTGGAATCCATTACCAAAGGGCGCCACGGTGTCATGCCGTCCTTCGACGGCAAACTGAAGCCAGAGGAGATCAAGGCCGTCGCGGTCTATGTCTTCGCCCGCGCCGCGAAATGAACTTCCAAACTAAAAAACGACTACGGGCTCGGCAGTTGGGGGAGAACCTTCGACGGACACGACCACTTCTGACTTATTGTTTGCCACACGCCCATTCCAGAAGGGCTTTGCCGATAGTTTGGGCTTCTATCAGCCCAACTTATGAAGGCCTGCCGAATCTGTTCGGTGTTTGGCAAATTGCACGCGGCAAAAGGTCCGATGTCGCGGGTTTCCTGCGCGGATACATGGGGATCGTTAGCTACCATTCCGGTGAGCTGCATCATGTCCTCGACCCACTGGATATATGTAATGCAAATCAGCAGGGGGACACTATTGCTTGCTGATTTGCAGGCTTCATATAAATCCTGAACGGTCTTAATCGTCTTTTGATCGGCGCTCGCACTCGTTATGGATGCGATGGATAAAATCGTTGCTGACACCAGCATTGCTACCTTCCGCATAGCGCCTCCCACATCCCATTAGACTGTACGATACTAGCCCCACGCCCAACGGCGTCCCAAGGTCAAAAGCGCCCCGCCCATTCCCGGCCCCGAGAGATTCCGCTTATCCTGGGAGAATGCTATCGTTTGGCAGCTCAAGCCACTGACGTGGGATGTACGTTCGAGGGAAACAAATGTCCAAATTCGCGTATGCATGCGTGACGGCTGGGCTCCTCTGCGCCGGCGCGGCTCTTGCGGCCGATGCGAACAAATCCACCGGACCGATCCCGGATTTCTCATCGAACGGCGTCTCATGGGCGGGCTTCGTGCAGCCGCCGAAGCCGGACGCCGCCGTGGCCCGCACCTTCAACGATTTTTCGCTTCCCGCGAGGGGGCTTGGCCCCGTCACCGACGATCCGGCCCATCCCTACATCAACAATGAGCTGGCGCGCGAGACCAAGCAGCAGCCGACCTATCGCGTCGCCAATCTCAACAATCCCAATCTGAAGCCCTGGGTGATCGACGCCCTGAGGAAACAGAATGAGCTCGCGCTCGCCGGCAAGATGGGCCAGACGCGCGAGGCGCGGTGCTGGGAGACCGGCGTTCCCGCGTTCCATCTCAATCCGGGGGCAATGTATTTCACCCAGACGCCGAAGGAAGTCTCGCTGTTCCTTGCCGGCCGCGTGCGCCGCATCTATCTGGACGTGCCGCATTCGAAGAACCCAAAACCCTCCTGGTACGGAGAATCCATCGGCCATTATGAGGGTGGCGACACGCTCGTCGTCGATACGATCGGCTTCAACGACAAGAGTTTCGTCGATTCCTATCGCACGCCGCACACTACGCAGCTTCATGTGACGGAGCGCTTCAAGCTCACCGACGGCGGCAAGACGCTCGATGTCTCCTTCACGGTCGAGGACCCCGGCGCCTTCAACGCGCCCTGGTCTGGCACGCGCGCGCGTCATCGCGTGGAACGCGGGCCGCTCGATGGCAATGACGCCTGCGCCGAAGACCACAACAATTATTTCAACCTCGACATCGAACAAGTGCCGATGGCGGACAAACCGGATTTCTGAGCCATGCGCGGCTTCCTAGCCTGCTTGTTTTGCGCGTCCGCGGCCTTGTGGCCGACCCTTGCCGGACACGCCGCTACCAATAACGGTGTGATCCCGAACTTCGCGCCCGATACCAATACCTCCTGGATTCCCGATCGGCCCGCGGGCGATGAGTTCCTGCCGCCGCCGAGCGGACTCGGTCCGGTCAGGTCCGCAAAAGATCATCCCTATATTCCCAACGGGGAGGGCCAGCCCACTTACCGCGTCGCGGATCTCACCAATCCCAATCTGAAGCCCTGGGTCATAGAGCGGCTGAAAAAGGTCAATGAGGGCGTGCTCGCCGGCCGCGTCCCCTTTGCCGCCAAGGAGCGCTGCTGGCCCGCCGGTGTTCCCGCCTTCCACGTCTTCCGGCGCGTCGAGTTGGTCTATTTCATCCAGACGCCCAAGGAGGTCCTGATCATCCATGAGGCCGACAGCCAGGTGCGCCATGTCCACATGAACGTGCCGCATTCGGCGCATCCGGCGTCCTCCTGGTATGGCGAATCGGTCGGGCATTACGAAGGCGACGAGCTGGTCGTCGACACCATCGGGCTGAACGACAAGACGCTCATCGACAATTACGGCACGCCGCATACCGACAAGCTGCATGTGGTGGAACGTTTCAGAATTATCGATTCCGGCAAGACGCTGGAGGTCCTGATCACAGTCGATGATCCGGATGCGTTCAACCAGCCTTGGTCGGCTAGACAACGTTTCCGTCGCGTGGCGGATCGCGGCCCGTTAATCGAAGAGCCTTGTGCCGAAAACAATTTTACCTATTTCGGCTTCGACGTTCTGCCGATTCCCACAGCGGACAGACCGGATTTTTGAGCGGTCCGCCCGCGAACCACAATCGAATTTAATCAAAACCGAGCGGCTTGCGCGTGCCGAATCGGGAGGAAATCGGTGGTTGGGTAAAAGGGAATGTTGCATTTACTTCACTTCCAAACATCCGATACGCGCTGCCGCGTACTCGTATATCCAAGAAGGACGCAGACACCGAAAAAGGACTGGGAGCAATGATGGCAAATGTTGCAAGGGATTGGATCGGAATATTGGCGTTCTTTCCGCTTTGGGCCGCCACCACGATCATATGCTTCGCTCTGATCGCGGGCCCCAAGAAAATGGCCGGGATTCGCACCCAAAAATTCCTCAATGCATCGGCATTGTTATTGAGCGTCAGCTCGGCGACCGCAATTCTCATCGGCTTGGACTGCAACGCCTATATCAGCCTGCCTTTCGCGAAGAATGCCTGCACCATGCTCGATTCGAACAGGCCTTTTGGTTTCGTTTTGGATCAGGCCGCCCAGAGCGCATCCGGCATTTTCAACTGACAGTTCGCGTAGGGTCGGCTCGCCTATTGTGAGCCGACCGTTACGTTCAGGTCCCGTACCACGCCATTGGCGATCGAATAGACCCAGCCATGGACGTGGATTTCCTGACCACGCGCCCAGGCATCTTGCAGGAAGACATCGGACGCGACGTTCCTGACCTGCCGGATCACATTTAGCTCGCACAGACGGTTCATGCGCATTTGTGCATCCTCTATCGCGCCGAGCTCGTCGCGGTGCTCATGAGCGATCTCGCGGATCGGGTGTAGCCAGTGGTCCACGAGACCACGACGCTTGCCGTCGACCGCCGCACTCACTCCGCCGCATCCATAATGGCCTACGACCATGACGTGCTTGACCTTCAAGACATCGACGGCGAACTGCAGCACGGAAAGGTAATTGGCATCCTGCGGAGGAGCGAGGTTGGCGACATTGCGATGGACGAACAGCTCGCCGGGATCAAGGTCCACGATCTCGTTCGCAGGCACCCGGCTGTCGGAACAGCCGATCCAGAGATATTCCGGAGCTTGCTGGCGTTCGAGGCGGCGGAAGAAATCCGCATCCTCCGAGACCATCCGTTCGGCCCAGGCGCGGTTGTTGGCTTTCAGATGATCGAGCATGGAAGGCTCCGGTAGCGTGGCTTGGATCAGCGTATCAAGGTTTCGGCCAGGGCAAGATCGGCCTCAGTGTTGATGTTGAAGAACGGATCGACCGGCGTCGAAGGAAAGACCACGCGTGCGTTGGGAAACTTCGCCACGAAATCGTCCATCTTTCGCAAGCCCTGGCCGTGCAGCACGCTCTCGGACGTGACCGGAAGGCTCGCGTTCCATACCGCGAAAACGGGGTGATGGCGTTCGCCGCTCGCGGCGATGGCGATTGGCACGCCGCGGTTTTGCGCCTCTGCCACCAGTCTCTCCACCATGTCCGCCGGGAAGAACGGACAGTCGCAGGCAAAGCTGGCGAGCCAGCGGGCATTCGGGCGGTTCCTACTCATCCACTCGAACCCGCTGAGGATACCGGCAAGCGGCCCCAGGAATCCGCCGATGCGGTCGGCGATGATCTCGCATCCGAGACCCTCGAAACGCTTCAAATCGCCATTCGCATTGATGATGAGTTCGCCGGCCTGAGGCCGCGCGCGCGCAATCGCACGTGCAATCAACGTTTCGCCGCCCAGTTTCAGGAACGCCTTGTCCGCGCCGCCCATGCGCCGCGCCTGGCCGCCGGCCAGGATCAGACCAATTGTGTTGGGCGTTATGCTCGTTTGCCGTCCCTAAACCTCAAAGTCATCCCCGGCGAGCCGACCCGGATTTTTCCGGGGAGGCGAGGGAAGGGGATCCACATCCGGATTCCCTTCCCCTCGCAATGCTTCGCATCGCTCGGCCGGGAATGACAGCCTTGCTTTTGACCAAACTTAGAACAGTCCCACGATCTTGCCGTCGGGGCCGACGTCGATGGCATCCGCCGACGGCACCTTGGGCAGTCCCGGCATGGTCATGATCTCGCCGCAGATCGCCACCACGAACTCGGCTCCCGCCGACAGCCGCACCTCGCGCACATTGATCGTGTGATCGATGGGCGCACCCTTGGAATCGGGATTGGTCGAGAAGCTGTATTGCGTCTTGGCGACGCAAATCGGCGACTTGCCAAAGCCCATCGCCTCGAACGAGGCGAGCTGATCCTTCACCGATTTGTCGGCCGATATGTCCTTGGCGCGGTAGATCTCGCGCGCAATGGTGCGGATTTTCTCGTAGAGCGGCATGTCGTCGGGATAGAGGAATTTCAGCTTGCTCTTGCCCGAGTCGCAGATCTTCACCACGGCGCGCGCCACGTCCGCCGCTCCCTCGCCGCCCATTGCCCAATGATCGGCCATGTAGCACTCGACGCCGAGCTTGGCGCAGGCGCTTCTGACCAGATCGATCTCGGCCGCGCTGTCGGCGCTGAAACGGTTGATCGAGATCACCGGCTCCAATCCGAATTTGCGCACATTTTCCACATGGCGCTGCAGATTGCTCATGCCCGCCTCGAGCGCGCGCAAATCTTCCTTCTTCAAATCCTCCTTCTTGACGCCGCCATGCATCTTCAGTGCACGGATGGTTGCGACCAGGACGACGCAGGAGGGCTCGATCCCGGCCTTGCGGCATTTGATGTCGAGGAATTTCTCGCCGCCCAGATCGGCGCCGAAGCCCGCTTCGGTCACCACGTAATCGGCGAGCTTCAAGGCCGTGGTAGTGGCCAAGACCGAATTACATCCATGGGCAATATTGGCGAAGGGGCCGCCATGCACGAAGGCCGGCGTACCTTCCAGCGTCTGCACCAGATTGGGCGACAGCGCGTCTTTGAGCAGCGCGGTCATGGCGCCATGGGCCTTCAGATCGCCGGCGCGCACGGGTTTGCGATCGCGCGTATAACCGACAATGATGTTGGAGAGCCGCTTCTTCAGGTCATCCAGATCGGAGGCGAGACAGAATATCGCCATCACTTCGGACGCCACCGTAATGTCGAAACCGTCCTGACGCGGGAAGCCGTTGGCGACACCACCGAGCGAGGAGACGATCTCGCGCAAGGCGCGGTCGTTCATGTCCAGCACACGCCGCCAGGCGACGCGGCGCTGATCAATATTGAGGGTATTTCCCCAATAGATGTGATTGTCGATCAAGGCGGCCAGCAGATTGTTCGCCGAGGTGATGGCGTGGAAATCGCCGGTGAAATGCAGATTGATGTCCTCCATCGGCACGACCTGGGCATAGCCGCCGCCCGCCGCGCCGCCCTTCATGCCGAAGGATGGTCCAAGCGATGGCTCGCGCAGGCACAGCATCGCCTTCTTGCCGATATGGTTCAGCGCGTCCGTGAGGCCGACCGTCGTCGTCGTCTTGCCTTCGCCGGCCGGAGTGGGCGTGATCGCGGACACCAGGATCAGCTTGCCGTTGGGACGGTTCTTCAGCGATTTGACGAAGTCCATCGACAGCTTGGCTTTGTAATGGCCATAGGGGTCGAGATTCTCCGGCTCGATGCCGAGACGCTCGCGCGCGACCTTCATGATGGGAATGATTTTCGCGTTTTGCGAAATCTCGATGTCGGATTTGGGCGTCTGATGCTGCGAAGCAGGCATGGAAAGATCCTCTGAAAGGGTTCAGCTGGAAGGTTTCAGCCGAGGCGCGTGCCGACGGCGAGATTGGTACTCTTGGCGAAATCCGCTGCGCCGGCTTTCCCGCCATCGGCGGGTTTGACGCGCAGCACTCTGATACGGCCGTCGGCGCAGACCACCGAGAAGCCGTCATCGCCGATGTCAACGACTTCGCCGATCTTGCCGGCGATGCCCTTTGGGTCCTTGGCGGGAAGGGGCTTGGCTTCGAAGATCTGCAATGTCTTGCCATCGACCGTCGTCCAGGCGCCGGGCGCGGGGTTGCAGCCGCGTATCAGATTATGGATCTGGCGCCAGGGCTTGCCCCAATCGATCTTCGCGTTTTCGGCGCCACAACGGCCCTCATAAGTGGCGAGGCTCTCGTCCTGCTTGATGCGCGGAGCTTTACCGGCTTTCACCAGATCGATGGATTCCATCATGGCCTCGACGCCCATGGGAAACAGGCGGTCGAAATAGACGCTGCCGAGTGAATCGGTTTCGCTGATCGGCGTCTTCTTCTGCAGCAGTACGTCGCCCGTATCCAACCCATTGTCGGGCCAGAAGATCGAAAGACCCGTCTCCGTCTCGCCTTGGATGATCGGCCAATTGATGGCCGAAGCGCCGCGCCCTTTTGGCAGGAGCGAGGGATGATATTGGATCGATCCGTATTTCGGAATGTTCAGAAATTCCTCGGGCACGAACAATGTGACGAACGCCATCACCTGAAGGTCAGGCGAGAGCAGGCGGAATTCCTCCCATACCTCCTCCTTGCGATAGGACGCCGGCTGCACGACGGGAATGCCCGCCGCGATGGCCGCTTCCTTCAAGGGGTCGGCCTTCGCACCCGGTTTCTCCGGCGCGACATAGACCGCAACCACGTTATCGCCGCGCCGGATGAGCGCATCGAGCACCGCTTTGCCAAAGGCCTTCTGGCCGTGGACCACAATTCGCATGATCTGC
>DASQIQ010000108.1:0-2213 GCA_035631495.1 Micropepsaceae bacterium | reverse complement strand
GACGACCTGGATGTCCTTGCGCCCGCTCTCGATGATCGAGCGCAGCACCAGCCGGCCGATACGGCCAAAACCGTTGATCGCAACGCGAACGGCCATGATCTATTCCTTCTTCAGACGCGCGAGGGCGGCCTCAACCGCAGCTTCGGCGGTAATACCGAATTCTTTGTAAAGAACCTTATAGGGCGCGCTCGCGCCGAAACCGTGCATGCCGATAAAGGCGCCGGACGGCCCAATATAACGGTCCCAGCCGAAAGGCGAGGCGGCTTCAATCGCAACCTTAATGGTTTCCGAATCCAGGATTCGGGCGCGGTAAGCCTCGTCCTGTTCGTCGAACAGTTCGGTGCTCGGCATCGAGACGACTCGCGCGCCGATGTTCTGCCGCTGAAGGATCTCGCGCGCTGCGACAGCAATCTCGACTTCGGAACCGGTTGCAAGGAACGTCACGCGTGCGCGTCCCTTGCTCTCCTTGAGCACGTAGGCCCCGCGCGCAGAGAGATTTGCCTCGTGATGTTCGACGCGAAGAGTTGCGAGATTCTGCCGTGACAGCGCCATCAAAGTCGGACGCGTCTTCTCCTTAAGGGCGATCTCCCAGCATTCGGCGGTCTCCACCGCGTCCGCGGGGCGCAGCACCAGCAGATTGGGAACGGCGCGCAAGGAGGCTAGCTGCTCGATCGGCTGATGTGTCGTTCCGTCTTCGCCCAGGCCAATGGAATCATGCGTCATCACAAGGATGACGCGAAGTTTCATGATGGCAGCCAACCGAATAGAGGGGCGGCAATAATCCGAGAAGATGAGGAACGTGCCGGAATAGGGAACAAGTCCGCCATGCAGGGCGATGCCGTTCATGGCTGCAACCATGCCGTGCTCGCGTATCCCATAGTGGATGTATCGTCCGGCATAGTAACCCGGTGCGATCTCCGGATCGTTCTTCGTCTTGGTAAGATTAGAAGGCGTCAAGTCCGCCGAGCCCCCGATCACGGTGGGAAGCTCCGCGTTCACCACCTCCAACGCCATCTCGGAGGCTTTGCGCGTGGCGATGCTGGGCTTCTCGGCGCTGAACTTCGCCTTCAGCGCGACAAGGGCCGGCACGAGGCTTGGCGGGATTTCCGCCGACAGCGCCGTCTCAAACAAATCGCGCGAGTTTGGCTCGCTCGCGGCAAGCCGCGCTTCCCAAGCTTTGCGTGCACCGCTCCCGCGCGCACCCGCTGTTCGCCACGCCGCGAGCAGATCGGAGGGAATCTCAAAAGGCGGATAGGGCCAGTTAAGGGCGATCCGCGCGCCCGCGATCTCTTCGGGACCTAGCGCTTCGCCATGCGCCTTCGATGTGCCGGCGCGTTTGGGCGCGCCGAAACCGATCACTGTCTTGCAGGCGATCAGCACCGGCCGCTCGCTCGTCTGCGCGGCATCGAGGGCAGCAGCTACCGCGTTCGCATCTAGACCATCGACGCGGCTCGCCGCCCAGCCCATCGCTTCGAAGCGCAGCAGCGTGTCGGTGGAATCGGCAAGATTGGTCGAGCCGTCGATGGAGATGCCGTTGTCGTCGTAAAGCACGATCAGGCGGTTCAGCTTGAGATGACCCGCGAGGCTGCAGGCTTCATGGCTGATTCCCTCCATCAGATCGCCATCGCTGGCGATCACATAGGTCTTGTGATCGACCAGCCCATCGCCAAAGCGGGCATTCATCACGCGCTCTGCAAGCGCCGTGCCCACGGCATTGCCGAGGCCCTGGCCCAATGGACCCGTCGTGGTCTCGATGCCCGGTGCGTGGCCATATTCGGGATGGCCCGCACAGGGGCTGCCCCATTGCCGGAAGCGTTTCATGTCGTCCAGCGTGATGCCGTCATAGCCCGTCAGATACAGCAGGGCGTAGAGCAACATCGAGCCATGGCCGGCCGAGAGCACGAAACGGTCGCGGTCGGGCCAGGAAGGATCGGAAGGATCGAATTTCAGGAAGCGGGTGAAGAGCACCGTCGCGACATCGGCCATACCCATCGGCATGCCGGGATGTCCCGATTTTGCTGCCTCGACGGCATCCATCGCCAGCGCGCGAATCGCATTGGCCATGCGGCGCGTGCCATCCTTGGAGAGGAAAAGCGCAGGCGCGGGATTGGCGGCCGGGGTGGGGGGCATGGCCGGCGTTGCTTGTGTCATCTCATCGCCTTCATCAACTGGCCTTAAGCCACGCATCTTCCGCGCGTCAAGGGGCGCGGGCT
>DASQIQ010000107.1:0-18273 GCA_035631495.1 Micropepsaceae bacterium | reverse complement strand
ATCGGGACTGCGAAGCTGAAAAAATCGCGCGCGTTTTACGAGTAGTGCGAGGGAAGCTAGTGCACCGTTTCGGGTTGTGATTCGACGCGGGCCGGTGCGGCTCTGGCCACACGAGGCGCCCCCTCGACCGGCTTGAAGGTGAGGCTCGCGCGCAAGCCGCGATGATTGTCCTCGAAACTAAGCTCCGCTTCGTGCAGCCGCGCAACGGCGGCGACCAGGCTGAGGCCGAGGCCCGTGCCCGGGGAATTGCGGCTCGATTCCAAACGCACGAACCGTTCGGTCACGCGGGCGCGATCCTCTTCGGGAATGCCAGGGCCGTTATCGGCCACGACGAGCTTGGGGCCGGCGGAGCTGGTCTCGAGCGCAACCACCACCGTGCCGCCGGTAGGCGTATATTTGATGGCGTTGTCGACCAGATTGGCGAGCGCCTGGGTAATCAGATTGCGATTGCCGCGGATGACCGCGCCTTCCGGCGGCTTCCTCACCGCGAAATGGAGGTGCTTTTCTTCCGCCAGCGGGCCGTATAGCTCGCCGACGCCCTCGATGACATCGTTCAGGCTGACATCTTGCATGCTCTCGCGCACGCTTCCCGCTTCGGCTTCGGCGATCAGGAGAAGGGCATTGAAGGTGCCGATCAGGCGGTCGGTTTCCTGCACCGCGCTTTCGATATCGCGCGCCGTGTCGGTATCGGGCGGCTGATGCATCGCGGCAAGCTCCAGCCGGTTGCGCAGGCGGTTGAGCGGCGAACGCAAATCATGCGCCACATTGTCCGATACTTCACGCATGCCGTGCAGCAAACGTTCGATGCGGTCGAGCATGCGATTGAGATTGGTCGAGAGATCGTCGAACTCATCCCCCGCCCGCGTGACCGGCACGCGGCGCGAGAGGTCCCCGCCCATGATCTGCCGGCTGGTGCGGTTGATGACGTCCAAACGGGCGAGAAAATTGCGGCTGATCAAGAGGCCGCCGGCAAGGCCTAAGATGATCATCAGCCCCGCGCCCCAGAGCAGCGCCGTCTGAAAAAGGGTCTCGAGCGAGCGGCGCTCGTCGACGTCGCGCGCGACGAGCAGATAGAACCCCTGCCCCAGCGTGAAGATCCGGCCGCGAGCCGTGCGCAGTTCGGGCGCCGCGCCGACGCGGCGTTCATAAGCGAACTCGACGAAGCCGTTGCGGACCGAACTGATCTGCGGCCAGGTATCGAGATTGCCGGCGATCATGCGCCGGTCGCTATTGGCGAGAAGATACAGGCCCTGATCGCCGCGGACGGCGCGCCCGGTGATCGCATCGTTCAGTCCCGGCAGCCCGAGGCGCTGATATTGCTCGACCAAGCCCGTGATCTCGGCCTCGATGGTCTGGTCGGTCTCGCGATCGAGCACCAGAGCGGTGTTCCAATAGACGAAGCCCGCCAGCGCAATCGCCGAGATGGCGAAGATCGCCAGATAGATCGCGACGATGCGAAATGCCTGAGTGCGAAGGACCTTAGGCGTGCGCACGGATCATATAACCCGCGCCGCGAACGGTGTGCAGAAGCGGCGCCTCGAAACCCTTGTCGATCTTGGCCCGCAAACGGGAGATATGAACGTCGATGACATTGGTCTGGGGATCGAAATGATATTCCCAGACATTCTCCAACAACATGGTGCGCGTGACAATCTGTCCGGCATGGCGCATCAGATATTCCAGCAAGCGGAATTCGCGGGGCTGCAACTCGATGGCCGAACCGCTGCGCTTGGCGGTGCGGGAAAGCAGATCGAGCTCCAGATCGCCCACCGCCACTTTGGTCTTCACCGAGCCCGGATCGCGCCGGCGGACCAGCGCATCCAGACGCGCCAAGAGCTCGGCGAAGGCATAGGGCTTTGTGAGGTAATCATCGCCACCGGCGCGCAAACCCTTGATCCGGTCATCGACGTCGGAGAGCGCCGAAAGGAAGAGCACGGGCGTCATGTTGCGTTCCCCGCGCATGCCCGCAACGAGACGCAACCCGTCGAGCCTGGGCAGCATGCGGTCCACGATCGCCACGTCATAGGGCCGGGAAAGCGCAAGCGTCAGCCCCGTCTCGCCATCGCCCGCCTCGTCCACGACGTGGCCGGCCTCTTTCAAGCCTTTGCACAGATAGCGCTGGGCCTCGAGATCGTCTTCGACGACTAGAACGCGCATCAGCACCCTCCCAGTTTTGCCTCAGTTACACCCGCTTAGACCCGCCCTCCGGGGGCGAATCGAAGGCGAAAAGGAGGGCGCGCTTCCCCATCGGCGGGAAAAGCCCGCCGCCGGTATGCGCCGGCGGCGGGACAGCATCATCACCCTTTGGCCACCTTCAAGGCCACGTAATGTTGTCCCTGGTCTCCGGAGACCAGAAGCAGGACGGTTTCGCGGCCGGCCTTCTTGGCATCGGCGACGCCCTGTTCGATGTCGTCCGGCGTGCGCACGGTCTTGTTGCCGATGCCCACGATCACGTCGCCGGGACGGAATCCCTTGTCCGCGGCTTCGCTGTTGGGATCGACCGAGGACACCACGACGCCGGTGACCTTGCCATCGACATTGAATTGTTCCCTCGTCTCGGTGGTGAGGGGCATCAGCTCCATGCCAAGCGAGGTTGTGCTCGCCTGGCGGTTGGCACGGCCCCTCTCGGCACGATTGGGCGTCGCGGGCCGGTCGGCGCTGGCGAGTTGCTGGTCGTCGCGCTTGGCGATCACCGCGGCGATCTGGCGCTTCTGGCCTTCACGCAAGATGCTGAAATCCGCCTTCTGTCCGGCGCGCAGGCTCGCCACTTTGCGGGTAAGGTCGCGGTTGTCGTCGATATCGGAGCCATTCAAGGAGATGATCACATCGCCCTGCTTGAAGCCCGCTTTGGCCGCCGGGCTGTCATCGACCACGCCGGCGACGATGGCGCCCTTGGCATTGCCGACGCCAAGGCTCGCTGCCATGTCCGGAGTCAGGTTCTGAATTTGCACGCCGAGCCAGCCGCGCGAAACATTGCCGTGATCTTTCAGCTGGTCGACAATCGCCTTCACCACCGAGGCCGGGATGGCGAAGCCGATGCCCACCGAACCGCCGGACGGTGAGAAGATCGCCGTGTTCATGCCGACGACACGCCCGGAGAGATCGAAAGTCGGTCCGCCCGAATTGCCCTGGTTGATGGGGGCATCGATCTGGATGTAATCCGTGTACGGACCGTTTCCGATGTCGCGCCCGATGGACGAAACGATGCCCGCCGTCACTGTGCCGCCGAGGCCGAAGGGATTGCCGACCGCCACCACCCAATCGCCGACGCGCAGGCGCCGGTCATCGCCGAGCGCGACGATCGGCATATCGGTAACGCCATCGACCTTGATAAGGGCAACGTCCGTGTCCTTGTCGGTACCGACCAGGTGAGCCTGATACTCTTTCCCGCTCGGAAGCTTGACCGAGATTTTCTTGCCCTCTTCGATGACGTGGTTGTTCGTCACGATGAAGCCGGAGGGATCGATGATGAAACCCGAGCCCATAGCCTGAGAGCGCTGCGGTTGACGGTTGCGCCCCTGGCCTTGCCCTTGTCCTTGTCCTTGTCCCTGACCCTGGCCCTGACCGAACTGACGGAAGAAATCGCGGAAGGGCGCGGGAACATCGTCCAAGTTCGGTGCCTGCTGTCCGGTGGACTCCCGTTCCACAACGACGGTCACCACCGCCGGGCTCACATGTTCGACGAGGTCGGCAAAGCTGAAGGGCGAGCCCTGCTCAAGCAAACGCGGGGGCGTGGCCTGCTGACGCCCGGTCACCGCAGCCACGGTGCGAAAGCCCTCTTGGGGTAATTCGGTCAACGGAAGAGTCTGACGCGGCACCGTGCCATCGGCGACCCGCACATTTTGGCTGAAGACGATTCCGCCAGCCCCAAAGGATAGAGCGGCAATCG
Source organism: Micropepsaceae bacterium (assembly GCA_035631495.1). Lineage (GTDB taxonomy): Bacteria > Pseudomonadota > Alphaproteobacteria > Micropepsales > Micropepsaceae > CAIYRG01. The sequence continues at coordinate 14,384 of DASQIQ010000107.1, read as the reverse complement.
CGAGGGCGGCGGCCGCAATGCGTGCATTCCGCTTGCGGAGAGGGGTTCTGGGATCGGGATTTTCGGTCATCATCGCGGGATTCCTGTGTTTGGGGCGGGGCGGCCCCTGGCTAGTTGCTAATTTAAGGCCAATTTCTTTCTACTTCATGTCTTGATGATTAATTACATGTTATGTTGGTTCGGGAAGATCGAGATTTAGATCAGACTCTCCGTCGTTTCCGAGGCGTCGGCGCGAACGCGATATTGTAACGCCGATTACCCCCACTCCGACGAGCACCAGTATGGCAGGACCAAACCAAAGAAAGATTGTATCGTCCCGCACGGGTGGCTTCATGAGCACAAAGGCGCTGTAGCGGGCTACCAGGAAGCTCTTGATATCATTGTCGGATTGTCCGCCCTGGATCTGTTGGCGAATGAGACGGCGCAGATCGGCAGCCAAAGGGGCGTTGGATTCATCGATGGACTGACCCTGGCAGACCAGGCAGCGAAGCTCTCTTTGCAAAGCCTTGGCGCGGGCTTCCAGAACCGGATCGGCAAGGGGAGCCACATAAGTGTCCTCTTCGGGCTGCGCGCCGGCCGCCCAGGCGGGTCCGGGCGCTAGCTGCGCTACAAGAAGGAACGCCGCGATGAGCGCCGCGAGGGCCTTCAAGCCAGTCTCCCTACTCAAACGGGCCTCACACAAAGACAAACACGTCTCATTCCGCGGCTGCGGCCGCGGTCACGGCTCCGGCTCGGGCGGCCCGTAACTTGGCCGCAAGCCTGGCACCCAGGGCGATGAATCCGGCAAATGCCATGACCACCCCTCCCAACCAGATGAACGGCGCCATCGGATTGACATAGGCGCGCACGACCCAGCCACCGCCCTCACGAGAATCGCCCAAGACGATATAGAGATCGGACAGCACCGTAGTACGGATGGCGGAATTGCTCGTGACCATCTGCTCGACCGGATAGCTGCGCTTTTCGGGATGGACGACTGTGATGATCCGGCCATTGGACATCACGGTAATGGCGGCCCGATCGGCGGTGTAATTGGGACCCTGCACCTGTTCGGTGGAGTCGAGCCTGAGCGCATAGCTACCGACATTCATGCTCTTGCCGGGCGAAAGCACTTCAATCGCCTCGCTCTTCCAACTGGTGGCGCCGACGACGCCGAGCGCGACGACGCCGAGGCCGGCATGGGCCAGGGCGGAGGTCCAAGCCACCGCCGGCAGGTGCCGAACCTTGCGAAAGCTGCCGGCGCGGCGCGCGATATCTGAGATAGAGCCGCCGATCAGCCAGACGCCGAGCGTGACCGCAAGCAGCCCCAAAACCGTGTCGGGCCGCAGGACGGCGAGAGTCACAAGCATCGCGACCATCGCCGCGGCAAAGGCAAAGCGAAGTTTGTAGAGGCTCGTGCGCCAATCCGTGCGCCGCCACATGAAGATTGGGCCCAAGGGCATCAGCACGGCCAAGAGTGCGAACATCGGAACGACAGTGGCGGAAAAATAGGGCGGGCCCACCGAAATCTTGATGCCTTCCGCAGCGTCGAGCACCAAAGGATAAAGTGTGCCGGTGAGGATCGTCGCGGCCGCCGCCGTGAGCAGAAGATTGTTGAGAAGAATCCCGGTTTCACGGCTGGCGAGATCGAAGGCCGCCCCAGGCGACAGTTTGGGTGCGCGCCAGGCGAACAAGATCAATGGAGCAGTGATCGCGACGAACAGGATCATCAGGATAAAAAGGCCGCGCCGTGGATCATTGGCAAAGGAATGTACGGAGTTCAGCACCCCGGAACGCACAAGGAAGGTGCCGATCAGGCTGAAGGAGAAGGCCGTGATGGAGAGCAGCAGGGTCCAGCTCTTGAAGGCGCCCGTCCGTTCGGTCGCCATCATCGAATGGATCAGCGCGGTTGCAACCAGCCACGGCATCAGGGACGCGTTCTCGACCGGATCCCAGAACCAGAATCCACCCCAGCCAAGCGTGTAATAGGCCCACCAGGAACCGGCGGCGATGCCGAGCGTCAGCGCCGTCCAGGCAGCGATGGCAAAGGGCCGGGCGCGGCGCACCCAGGCGGCGTCGTTGCGCTTGTCTACCAAGGCGGCGACCGCAAAGGAAAATGCCGCCGAGAGCCCGACATAGCCGAGGTAAAGCAGCGGCGGATGGAAGGCGAGACCGGGGTCCTGCAACAGCGGATTGAGTCCATTGCCTTCAAACGGCGGAGGGTACAGGCGCCCGAACGGATCGGAGGTCAGGAGGACAAACACAAGAAAGGCGATTGCAATCAGCGCCTGCACACCGAGCGCGCGCGAGCCGAGCTCGGCATTGGCCATATTGTCGGTCGGCTGAGTCATCGCGATGGCGGCGGAGTAGACACCAAGGATGAGCAGCCACAGAATCATCGAGCCTTCGTGGTTCCCCCAGACGCCGGAGATTTTGTAAATCAGCGGCTTGGCGGTATGTGAATTCTCCGCCACCGCCTGGACCGAGAAATCGGATGTCACATAGGCGAACATCAATGTGAAAAACGCCAGCGCAATGAAGACGAAGCTTCCCAGCGCCGCGCCGCGGCCCATCGCCATCACACGCACATTGCCGCGCGAGGCACCGGTGAAACCGGCGAAAGCCTGGACGAGCGAGAGGGCGAGTGCGAGGCAAAGCGCGAGTTGGCCGAGTTCGCCCGTCATGAGGAGCCGGGACCTTTCTGTCCTTCTTGCCAATGACCCGAGCGTTTCAGAGCGTCCACAACTTCGGGCGGCATGTATTTTTCGTCGTGCTTGGCGAGCACTTCGCGCGCGGTGAAGGTTCCGTCCTGCCCGCGCGTGCCGAGGGCCACAACGCCCTGCCCTTCCCGGAACAGATCGGGAAGAATGCCCGAGTAACTCACGGGAATAGAATTCTTGCCGTCTGTGACGACAAAATGGACCTCAAGTCCGGTGTCGCGCTTGACGCTGCCCTGTTGGACCAACCCGCCGACGCGGAAAACCAGGCCGGGCGGCATCGGCTGGGTGACGAGATCACTCGGGCTCCTGAAGAACTGAGTGTTTTGGCCGAGCGAATAGAGGGCAAGGCCCGCCGCTCCGCCTCCCGCCAGAAGGAGCGTAATCGCGAAGGCTAAGCGCCGTTGTTTCTTGGGGGTCATGTTCGATCCGGACGAGAACCGCATCAACCTACATTGTATCGTCAAAGCGGGCCAGCGGCGAGAAAAGGTCAATTTCTCGCGAGGTTTGACCCGGCCCCGGTCTTGGCTTGCCCCCGCCATCTCCCGGTCCTATCAGTGGCGGGCGGTAGACGCGGGTGCTCCCGGCATGGTCCTGCGCGGCATAGTTGCTTTCGTCGTGCTCGCCGTCTTGGCGTTCTTCAGTTTCTCCTGGGCGCATGAGACCCGCCTCACTTGGTTCGACACCAAGCCCGTGCTCGCGGCGGCGGCCAAATATGACGCGACTGTCGTGCGCGATCGTTTCGGCGTGCCGCACATCTCCGGCCGGCGCGACGCCGATGCCGCGTTCGGCCTGGCCTATGCCCATGCCGAAGACGATTTTCTCTCCATTCAACGTGCCGTGCTCGCCGCGCGGGGCCGTCTTGCGACGGTCGACGGCGTGCGGGCGGTCAACGATGATTATCTCGTCCAACTCCTGGGCATCTGGGACGACATCGCGGAGCGCTACGAAACCGATCTGTCGAGCGAGACGCGCGCGATGCTTGACGGCTATGCCGCCGGGCTCAATCTCTATGCCGCCCAGCACAGAGGCGACGTGCTCACCGGCTTTGCCCCTGCGAAGGCGCAAGACATCGTGGCGCTGTTCATGCTGCGACTTCCGTCGTTTTATGGCCTGGACAAACAATTGCGCGCGCTCATTGCGGGCGGCTCCGCCAAGATCGCCGGCAATGTCGAGCAGGAGCGCGGCGTGGCGATCGCCGTCTCGCCGGCGCGTTCGGCCGATGGGGCGACCCGGCTCCTCATCAATCCGCAGGCGCCGCTCGGTGGTCCGTTGTCCTGGTATGAGGCACAGATCAATTCGGGTGAAGGATGGAGCTTGGCCGGCGGCCTCATCCCCGGTTCGCCGGTGGTGCTGGCGGGGGCAGGCGCGAATTCCGGCTGGAGCATTTCCTCCAACCATCCCGACCTCAGCGATATCTACACTCTCGAGGCCAATCCGAACGACCGATATTTCTATCGCTTCGACGACGAATGGATGCGGCTGGAATCCCGCGAGGCGAGGTTGGCCGTGCGCCTTTGGGGTCCGGTTCGGATCACATTGCGTCGCGAGGTTTTGCGCGCGGTGCAGGGACCGGCGATTCGCAATGGCGGCGGGTTATACGCTGTCCATTATGCGGGCCAAGGCGACCTCAAGGGCGTCGAGGCGTTCTTCCGCCTGAACAAAGCGCGCGATTTCGATACTTTCATGGCGGTGCTTGGAAGCGGGGACATTCCGAGCCTGAATTTCGTCTACGCCGAGAAGAGTGGCCGCATCGCGGCCATCTACAATGGCGCCTTCCCCGACCGCCCTTCCGGCTATGACTGGAGCCGCCCCGTCGCCGGCAACACCTCCGACACGCTGTGGGATGGCTATCTGCCGTTTGCGGCAAGCCCGCGAACCATTGCGCCGCCAAGCGGATTCGTCATCGCCGCCGATGCGACGCCGTTTCGTACCACGGCCGATCCGTTCAACCCCAAAGTGGAGAGTTTTCCCGCGAGCGAGGGGATCGAAACGGGAATGACCAACCGCGCGAGGCGGGCGTTCACGCTTTTCTCCGCCGACAAGTCGATCACGGGCGACAAATTCCGCGCCTACAAATTCGACAATTGCTATGCGCCCGATTCGGACTTTGCCGTGTTGGTGAAGGAGATTGGTCAGCGCAATTATGCCGGCGACCCGCTTCTGGAGGAGGCGGGGCAGATTTTGCGCCACTATGATCTGTGTACGAACAAAACCGACCGCGGGGCCGCGCTTGCGCTTCTGACGACGGGCCCCTTGCTGCAGGCATCGGCGAGCGGCCAGCCGCGGCCCGATTCCGTCGCCACCTTGCGGGCGACCGCAAACCGCTTGCTGTCGCAGTTCGCGCGCCTCGATCCGACCTGGGGAACGATCAATCGCTTGCGGCGCGCGGAGCTCGATTTGCCATTGAGCGGGGCACCTGACGCACTGCGCAGCATCGAGCCGCAGGCGCGGTTGCGCAGCGACGGGACGACGAGCGCGATAGCGGGCGATGCGCTGGCGATGTTCTCCACCTGGACAAAAGATGGGCGCTGGCAGATTGAAAGCGTCGTGCCGTTCGGAAGCTCGAATGTAGCCGGCTCGCGGCATTATGCCGACCAGGCGCCACTGTTCGCCGACGAAAAACTGAAGCGCGTCCCGCTTGCACCCGACGAGTTGATGGCGGAGGCAACGCAAATCGAAAGGCCAGGGAAGCCGCCGCCGCCCAAAGGGACGGCGACGCCTCTGCCCGTGGCAGCAGCCCCAGCCCCTGGGATTTCCGTCACACAACCGGCGGTCGAAAGAACGCGCCCGCAGGCCGACGCGCCGATATCGGGGCGAACGACAGGTGTGGCCCCGCTAAACGGGTATGGCCGCTAAGTTGTTAGACTAATGCCCCCCGTCATGCAGGATTTCGTCCGCAAGCCCGGTGTCGTAGGCAAGCCCGTCGGGGGTCAGTGTGATCGTATCGGGCCAGGCGGCCCGCGCCAGACCTTTGCGCGCCAGCGCATTCCACACCGCCTCGTTGAAGAGACCGGTCGCATCCCGGCCGCTGACCACGGCATCGCCGAGATGGAAATGATCGGCATGAGCTTGTGGAAAAGCACTGATGGTGACCTCGCCCGTTCCGGGCCCCTCATCGGCCGCTTCGGGAAGACGCGCGAGCGCCTGCAGAAGCGTCAGTGTGCGCAGCTGCAGCGCATTGAGCTTAAGAGGGTTTTGTCGCGTCGCCATGACGCGTTTGTGCCACGGAGGCCCCGCGCCGTCGAGGCCAGATCAGGCGGCCGCCGGCACGCGGGCGCGGCGGCGAATCAGCCCAGTCTCCTCTTCGCCCAGGACCAGGGCGCAAAGTTCAAGCATCGGCTCGAAATGCACGTCGACATCGGCGCGGGTCTCCGCAGTGGTGGCGCGCAATTCGCGCAACATCGCTTCGCCATAGGTACGCAGCGCGTTTGCCGTTTCATCGAACGCTTCTTTCAGCTTCGCGCTGAACGCGGTGGCGTCCGCAAAGGGCCGGCTGTGCACCATGAGATGGGCATAGCGCTTGGCGTTTGCGGTGCGTTCCGGATCGTGGGGGCGCGAAAGATCAAGCGGTCTTGGTCCCTTCCCGGAGGCACCTGCCCTGCTCAGCGGAAGCGCGGCGAGGATTTCCCTTGGCGCCTTCTTCAGCAGACCTTCCATCACCTCCGCCACGGCGGCACGGTCCTTCGAAAGATTCTGGCCCCATTTGCCGTCGCGCTTGAAGCCGAGTTCCTTCACCATCCCGCTCGCGAGTTCGGCGAAGCTTGCAAGATCGTTGAGCACGGCCTCGGACTCGAAATCGGCCGCTCGGATAGATTGAATTCTTTTCACATAGACATCCAGATCGCTGAACAAAAGATCGCCTGCCACCGCAAGATCGGTGGTGCTGATCAGCGTATCGGTGGATTTGCGCGTCAGCGCAGCGGCCACGCGCAATACCTGCCACGGCCGTTCGAGGCGACCCAGAACCACGAGCGGCACATAGGGTGCAAGATCGGGATCGCTCGCACTGATCCTATCATAGGCATCGCGCAGAAAGACGAGGTCCACGTCGGTCAGACTCACGATCGGTTTCGGAAGACGGTTCTGCAATTTCTCGATCTCACGGGCTCCGTGGAGAATAAGAGCTATTTCGGCGGCATCTTCCGCCGCCTTCATGCCGCCGAGCTTTTTCGCAGCGGCAATCATGTTTTTCTCGTCGGCCAAAGCCGATTTCAGCGCCGCGGCGGATTCGTCCCAGAGCTCTGCGGCCCGCCGTTCCACGTCGCTGAGACGGCTGTAAAGAACAGCGTCGCGGATCGCATCGGCAAGTTCGCGATGGCGCTGCGGAATCAGCTCGTCTGCCAGCCAATTCCAGACCGGTTCGATGGAGGACCGCGCAATTCGTCCCTTCTGTTTTGCGCCGAGTTCCCGCACCACCAAGAGGTCTTCGAAGGGTTGGCAAAAGAATCGCTGCGGCGTGGGCATGCGCGTGTGTTGCGCGGCCTGGCGCAATTGCGGCCTGAGTGCGCCCAGGATCACCTCATGCGGCAAGCCCTGGCCGCCCGTCAGCCGGTCGACCTCGACGGCCTTGGCCAGGCGCGAAGCAACGGTCTCCGGCAGCTTGCAGAGAAAGCCGCTGAGCATCTGCTGTTTGTCGGCACTGATGCCCACGCGACTGGCGGCCGTAGCCCGGCCGTCTCCCAGGTGCTGCCGCGGCAGATTAAGAGGGCGGGGTTAACGCCGTCTTGTCCATTTCGGACAGCTTTGCCCAGGCCATACGGGGCAGTTCGAGGCGGGCGTCCAATCCCCCCAGGGAGGATTCGCCCAGGACGAAATTGCCCCCATAGAGCTTGGCGACATCGCGCACGATAGCAAGGCCAAGGCCAGTACCCGGCACGGACTCATCCAGTCTTTCGCCGCGCTCCATGGCGCGCGAGCGTTCCTCCGGGGCGAGACCGAATCCATCATCGGACACGCTAAGGAAAAAGAAACCGCCATCGATGGGCCCAGCCTGGATGGCGATGTGCGAATGAGCCCACTTGAACGCATTGTCGATGAGATTGCCCGCCATCTCCTCGAGATCTTCACGCTCGCCCCGGAATGCCAGCCCGGACGCCACCTCGACGGCGAGGGAGATATCCTTGTCCGGATGCATGCGCTTGATCACCCGCACGAGATCATTGAGCACGGGCGCGACTTCCGTCCGGCTGCCCAGTACGTCGAGCGCGCCGGCGGCACGCGCGCGCGCCAGATAATGATCGACCTGTCGACGCATCGACGTCACCTGGCGCGTGACCGTGTCGGCGAGAGCGGTCGAGGGTGCCGCAGCCTCATTGGCGAGCACGGTGAGGGGCGTCTTTAAGAAATGCGCCAGATTGGCGACGTGACCGCGCGCACGGCCCACAACTTCGGCGCTGTGGGCGATGAGGCTGTTGAGCTCGCTGGCCAGCGGTGCAATCTCAGCGGGAAAAGAGCCCTCGAGACGGCGCGCGCGCCCTTCGCGAATCCTGGCAAGCCCCTCGCTGACGCGGCGAAGCGGCATCAGGCCGAAATGGACCTGGAAGGCTATGGCAACAAGCAGGCCGACGCTGAATGCGGCGAACCACCAGAACAGAGTCCGGTTGAAGCGCGACACATCCGCCTCCATCTCGCTCTGGTCGCCCGCGATCGTGAAGCGGAAAGTTCCAGGCTGTTCGATTCCCTCCGCCGTTCGAGGCAGCGCGATGCGCCGAACGAGAACCCGCAAATTTTGACGATCGGGACCGGTGGCATAGCCCCAAATCGTGTTGTTCGCGCCGGGCGTGAGACTTTCGGGAACGAGCTCCTGATCCCAAAGCGAGCGCGAGGTCTGCGGCTGGGTGTCTACGGTCTGGGGCATATCCGGCTCGATCTGCCAATACCAGCCGGAGAACACGCGCTCGAATCGCGGATCGGCGAAGCGTCCCTGCAGCGTCACATGTTCGGGCGCGTCGACCTCTGCCGCCGCGATCAGGCCGTCAAGGTCGAAGCTGAGTTGATCGTCGAGATTTTCCTGCACCGCGTTGCGAAAAACCCCCGACAGGATGAATCCGCCGAACACCAGGCAAAGCAGACTCCACACCGCGGCGCCGGCGATCAGCCGGAACGTCAGCGAACTGGTTCTGGGGATGGCGAGGCTCAGCTTTCGTCCCCGCCCGCGCTCGGCTCGTCGAGCCGGTAGCCGAGGCCGCGCACGGTGTGGATGACATCGACACCGAGCTTCTTGCGCAGGCGGCCGATGAACACTTCGATGGTGTTGGAGTCACGATCAAAATCCTGATCGTAGAGATGCTCGACCAGATCGGTGCGCGACAAGACCTGTCCCTTATGATGGGCCAGATAGGCGAGCAGGCGGTATTCGAGCGAGGTCAGCTTGATGGGACTGCCCTCGACCGTGACGCGCGAGCTGCGCGTGTCGATGCGCAAGGGACCCACTTCGATGTCCGCGGAAGCAATGCCGGCAGCGCGGCGGAGCAGAGCGCGCAGCCGCGCAAGCAGTTCCTCGGTATAGAAAGGCTTGGCGACGTAATCGTCGGCGCCGGCATCGAAGCCTGCCACCTTGTCGCTCCAGCGATCGCGGGCTGTGAGGATGAGGACCGGCATTTTGCGTCCCGCCTTGCGCCAGCGCTCGAGCACCGTCACGCCGTCCATCTTCGGTAGTCCCAGATCCAGCACGACCGCGTCATAGGGCTCGGTGTCGCCCAAGAAATGACCTTCCTCGCCATCTGCCGCGACATCGACGACATAGCCGGCCTCCGACAGGGCCTTTTTCAGGAGGCGCTGGAGGTCTTTCTCGTCTTCGACCAGCAGAATGCGCATGTCAGCGTCCCTCGCGGTCGCGGAAGCGGCCGCCAAAACCCCGTCCGCGGTTGGGGCCGTCGTCAGATGGACCCCTATTATATCCGGGGGGCGAGCCCTGCGGGTAACCAGGTGGTGGCCCACGGTCGTAGCCGGGTGGCGGTCCACGGTCGTAACCCGGTGGAGGACCACGGTCGTAACCCGGTGGTGGTATCGGGCCTCCCGGCACAAAGTTCCCGCGCCTTTGACCGAAGGGGCCAGGGGGCAAGGGGAGCGGCGGGCCACGATCATCGCCCTCAACGCCGAGCACACGGCCGGTGCGCGCATCCGTATCGAGCCAAAGCACGCGACCGTCTGGCGTTATCCATTTGAGGCGATAACGCGGATCGCCCGAAGGCCCCATATTGGGGCCTTGCACATCGGCCAAATTACCGGGGCGCTCGCGGCGAATGCCTCTCATGATCTCATCCAGGGAGCGAACTTGTCCGTTTTGGACGCCTTGCCGGGCGCGGAAGGGCTGAGCGGAGGCGGACTCCGGGGAGGCTGCGGCACCCAGCAAAAACAAGACAAATATGGGTGCAAGATACCGCATGGGACGATTTCTAGGCCCCGGCGCATGAACTTCGCATGAACGCGCCGGCCAGCCTCCATTCAGCAACGCCCGGTCAGTATACGCCCAGACATAAGGGCAACCCAATGAGGATCAAGCCCAAACAGGCACTCGATGCCGTCTCTCGTGTACCGCCCCTCCTCGCGGGACCGGTTTCGAGCGTAAGCGCCCGCGGGGTCAGGCGACCCCGCGGGTCTCTTTTTGGAGGCTTCCGCAAAGGCGCGGAAAATTAGATCGTACACGGATCATCCCCTCCATCCCGGCGCGCATTAGAGGCCGTGCAATGCACGGGAGGGGATTTCGTTGCCATTTCAGCTCCATAAATTGTTAAGGCCGAGAGGGCGCATTGGCTGTTTTGGCGCGTTGTGTTTGAGATGAGGCGCAAGAGGCCATGATGGACGAGAAGCATCCCGGGATCGAACCGCAACCGGAAGCCGCCTCCGTCTCGGCTTGGTTCGGGCGGGAGTGGCGGGAATTCCGCGGCTTCTGGGACGGCCTGGAATGGCCGTCCCATTGGCCCCGATGGCTGCGGGTGCCCGCAATTCTGCTCGCCGGTCTCGGCGTCACGATCGTGGCGGGAGCGGCGATGCTCTTCCTGCTGCTGAAGGCCGCCGAGCCGCCCATGCCTCTGGGCGGCGATCTCTACGCGTTGAACCGGCCGCCCGCTTTGACCTTCCTGGACAAGAACGGCGACATTGCCGGCGTTCGTGGATCGCTTGTCGGCGAAAAACTGAAGCTCACCGAGATGCCGCGCTATCTGCCGGCAGCCTTCTTGGCGATGGAGGATCGCCGGTTTTACCAGCATCACGGCGTGGATCCGCGAGGCCTCGTGCGCGCGCTCGTTGCGGACTTCAAGGCCGGCCATGTGGTGCAAGGCGGTTCGACCATCACCCAACAGGTCGTGAAGATCGTCTTCCTCTCGCCGGACCGGACTCTCGCGCGCAAGTTCAAAGAGATGGCTGGAGCATGGGCGCTGGAACGCAAGCTCAGCAAAGACCAAATCCTCGAGCTCTATTTGAATCGACTCTATCTCGGCTCGGGCGCGTACGGCGTCGATGGCGCCGCTCATGTGTATTTCGGCAAATCCGCGCGCGATGTCACGCTGGCGGAAGCGGCGATGCTCGCGGCACTGACACGCGCGCCGTCTACCTTCTCGCCTCGCCGCGATCTGCCGGCAGCGCGGGCGGAGGCGGACAAAGTGCTGGCGGCATTGGCGACAAGCGGAGTGGCCACGCCGATGGAGATCGCGGACGCGCGCGCGCACCCCGCAAGCGTCGCCGACCAGACCCAGGATCTGGCACGCAACTATTTTCTCGACGCCGCGGCGGACGAAGTGAAATCTCTGCTGCCTCGCGTCCAGGGCGATCTCACCGTGTCCACGACGATGGATCCGGCGCTGCAAGAAGCCGCGCGGGCGCAGCTCGCCAATGTCATCGGCTCGAAGGGCAAAGCGGTCCAGGCCGGACAGGCAGCTTTTGTCGCCATGACGCCCGACGGTGCTGTTCGCGCGCTGATCGGCGGCAAGGACTATGCCGAAAGCACGTTCAACCGGGCCACCAAAGCCCATCGTCAGCCCGGCTCGGCATTCAAGACTTTCGTCTACCTGACCGCCTTCGAACGTGGACTGACGCCCGCAACGGTCCGGATCGATCAACCGATTACGCCGATCAAAGGATGGGCTCCCGACAATTACAACGAGACCAATGTGGGCCCCGTGACGTTGGAAGAGGCCTATGCGCGCTCGATCAATACGGTGGCCGTGCAACTCGGTCTCGAGGTCGGGATTCCATCGGTGGTATCGGTCGCCCACCGTCTCGGAATCCAATCGCCGCTCGAGCCCTACGCGTCGCTTGCGCTCGGGACATCCGACGTGACGCCGCTGGAGCTGACCGGCGCCTATGCCAGTTTCGCCTCCGGCGGCTACCTCACGCAGCCTTACATGGTGCGAGATATCAAGCAGTCGAATGGCGTCGTCCTTCATCGGCGCGATACGGCCGCTCGGCCGCGCGTCGTGAGTACCGACAACGTGCTGGCGATGAACGATCTCATGTATCAGGTGGTCCAATCGGGGACCGGCCGTGGCGCCGCCGTCCCCGGGCACGAGGTTGCCGGCAAGACCGGTACAAGCGCGGATTATCGCGATGCGTGGTTCGTCGGCTTTTCGCCCGAGCTCGTCGCGGGCGTGTGGCTCGGCAATGACGATTCATCGCCCATGAAGAAAATCACCGGAGGATCGTTGCCGGCGCAAATCTGGAGCGGCTTCATGAAGGTCGCGCTCAAGAACGTTCCGGCGACGCATTTGCCGCGCGCCGAGCCGGTTCCCCCCGCGATCGCCGAAAATGCGCAAGGACAGTCCGGCGGCGAGAACTTTTTCGACCGGGTGGGGAATTTCCTCGGCAGTCTGTTCGGCGGCAATGACGGCGCCAAGGCTGCCCCCGCCCCGGCGCGCCGGGATCGCACATCGGCCGCGGAGGCCGGCTCGAGTTTTTTCCCCGAGCCCGCCGACCAGAACCCGCCGGCTGGCGGCAATTTGAATACCAACGCCAACACTTCAACGGCAACGGGGCATTCCGCCGATAATAATGTCGCTCCGCTTCCCGACCCGGTGCTTCCGGCGCTGCGTCCGGACGGGCAAGGGGTGCGCAATCTTGAAGAAATCAGACGCTCCATGGCCGAACAGCAGGCGCAGAGAGCGCAGGACGCCAACCGCGGCTATGGTCGCGAGTTGGACAATGATCCGCGAAGCGATCGCTATGCCTATGAGCGCAATGGCGATCGTGCCTATCGCTATGACGATATGCCTCCTCCCCCGCCGCGCCGTTATTACGGACCGCCGCCCCGTTACGAATATCTGCCGCCCCCCATGCCGCCGCCGCGCTACTATGGGCTACCGCCGAACGACGACCGCGCGCCTTATTATCCCGACCCGCCTTCGGACAATCGCGGTTTCCCCGACGATCCCCGCTAATTTCCGGTAGCGCTTGCTTCCCGCGACCCGCGATTGCACCATTGCGGGAGAAAAGGAGCGGCGCATGGATTTTCTGGCGCGATGGTTTGGCATCGCGGTATTTCTGATCGTGGCGGGATGCGGCCAGGAGACGCCGCGGCCGCCGCCGCAAGGAAAGCCGCAGACCACGATCCGCTTTGTCACGGACTGGAAAGCACAGGCCGAGCATGGCGGCTTCTACCAGGCGCTGGCCGAAGGGCTCTACGCCAAGCGCGGCTTGGACGTCTCCATCATGGCGGGCGGCGCCGCCGTGAACGTGCCGCAATTGCTGGCGGGCGGCGCCGCCGATTTCGGCATCGGATCGAACAATTTCATCCCGCTGAATCTGGTGCGCGAAGGGGCCAAGATCAAAGCCGTGATGGCGGTGTTCCAGAAAGACCCGCAGGTGCTGATCACCCATCCGCGCGCCGATGTGACATCCATCGCCGACATGGCGGGAAAACCGATTCTGATTGGCGATGCGTCGACGGTCACCTTCTGGCCCTGGCTCAAAGCGAAGTTCGGTTTCAAGGATTCGCAGATCCGCAAATACACCTTCAACCTGGCGCCGTTCCTGGTCGACAAGAACGCCATCCAGGAAGGCTATTTGTCATCCGAGCCCTATTCGATCGAGAAGGAAGGCGGCTTCAAGCCGCAAATCTTCCCGCTCGCCGATGCGGGTTATCCGGGCTACGCCAACATGGTGCTGGTGCCCGAAAAATGGATCGCGGAGAAGCCCGAGGCGGTGCAGGCCTTTGTCGATGCCAGCATCGAGGGCTGGATGCATTATCTCTATGGCGATCCGTCGGCGGGAAACGCGTCTATCAAAAAAGACAATCCGGAAATGACCGACGACGTGATTGCGCAAGCCATCGACAAGATGAAAAGCTACGGCGTCGCTCTCTCGGGCGATGCCGAGATTAAGGGTCTGGGCGCCATGAGCGATGCGCGCTGGCAGGAATTTTTCGACGTGATGGCAAGAGAAGGCATCTATCCCGCAACGCTGCCGTTGCGCGATGCCTACACGCTGCAATTCGTCAACAAGGGCTACGCGTTGAACAGCCAGCACGCCGCTGTGCGCTAGCGCGAGGATGCCGCTTTCGCGGCACCCGATCTGTTCAACTGAAATCCACTCTGACTTTACGACGTCGGCGCGATAACGCTTACCGGGATCGGCTGTTGCGTCGGCACTTGGGCCGTCGGCGTGCCAGGAAGTGGAGTCATCGGAACCTGGAAGGCGTTCGGATATTGATTGATGGCACCCGTGGCAGCATCGACGCCGAGACCTATCCCG
>DASQIQ010000106.1:0-3128 GCA_035631495.1 Micropepsaceae bacterium | reverse complement strand
CCCTGGTCTCGATCGCCTAAGCCTGAAATTTTGTAACCATCAAAAATGTGGGCGCTCTAGGGAACGAAGAGCACAGTTACGTATTGTCCAGAAGGCACACCTGGGCGAACTGATGGACTTTCCTCGCGAGCGGTCGAACATTCCTGCGCTCACGGGACTTCGCGGCATTGCGGCGGCATGGGTCGCGCTGTTTCATCTGACGGTTGGCATTCCCATCCTCCGGCATGGGGACCTGGGCGTGGATGTATTTTTCATCCTCAGCGGCTATGTCCTCACCTATGTCTATGCCGGCAAGCTGGCGAATTCGGCGGCCTATTTTGGATTCATTCGAGCCCGGCTGGCCCGGATCTATCCCCTGCATCTGGTGACTCTGTGCGTTTTGGCGCTGATGGTTGTCGCGCTTCCCGACTTTGCAGAGCGCTACCCCTTGCCGGATGAGCGTTGGGGGTTCGGGCCCTTTCTCGCGTCCCTGCTCCTTGTTCAGAACTGGGGATATTTCCTGCCCACGTCTTGGAACACGCCATCCTGGTCGCTGAGCGCCGAGTGGTTCGCCTATCTGATCTTCCCCCTCTTTCTTTTCGCGACGCAGTGGCCCCGATCCAAAACCACGCCGCTCGTGCTCGCGGGAAGCTTACTCTTTGTCCTCTACGCGGCATTTGCGCGGAAGGGCATACCCACTCTTGGCGTAGAGGGTATGCCGGGAATGCTGCGAATGACTTGCGAATTCGCTGCCGGATGCCTGCTTTGCCGGGCCGTTGACAACGGACTTCACCGACTTCCGCTCGTAGCCGATATTGTCGCTATTGCGCTCGTTCTTATCGCAGCAATTGCGGGAGGCGCTTTCACCTTTCTTGTCTTGCCGGCGTTCGCGTTGCTCGTCCTTCTTGCCGCACAGGAGAGCCCGACCGCTCGCTTTCTCTCGAAAGCACCAATCGTCTTCCTGGGAGAGATTTCGTATTCGATTTACCTGATCCATTGGATATTGATTCAGGGATCGCAGTGGTTCCTGGCCGGCCGGCTTGCGGGAACGTCTTGGCAAGTGATCTGGAACATCGGCTTGGTATTGATCTGCATAGGTCTATCGACGCTCTCCTATCTCTGGATCGAGCAACCTGCGCGTGCATGGGGCCGGGCGAGGGCGCCGAAAGCCCGGAAAGGCTTAGCCGCAAGCCTGGGTGGAAACTCGTTCCGCTAGCGCGCCGCGGTCTCTGCCGGTAATGCCTTGGCAGCCCACTTCTCGATGATTGCGGCGACTTCGAGATTGTTCTTCTCGAGCATCATCATGTGGCCATTGCCGTGCACGCCCGCTTTGCCGAGATCGATCCAGGTTGGATGGACGCCCGCCTGTTCGAGATATTTCACCGTGCAATGCTCGAACGGCGCGTGGAACGAGGCCTCGCCATTGACGATCAGCATCGGCATCTTGGCGAGATTGGGTAATTGTCGCGCCGGGGCCTTCTGCAGCCAGCAGCGCACAAGATCGGGCCCGTCCGCCTTGTCCTGTTGCACGAAGGCAAGATCCGTCGCAGCTGCCGCCCTCGGCGCATAGCCCATAGGAATCGCAGCGAGGCCCCAGGGCCGTGCCGCCGCGCCGTCGCGCAAATAATCCGGCGCGCCGACCATGTCGACGTCGTGCAACGGCGGACCCGAGGGCTCGACCTGGATCAAGGCGCGTACCAGATCGGGCCGCGCATCGGCCGTGAGCCAGCCCATGGCGCCCGATTGCGAATGCGTCATCACGATCGCCGGCCCGATCTTTTCGAGCAGCGCCACCAAACCGTCGCGCGTCATCTCTTGCGCTTTTTCCGGCGTGCGCACGAAGGGCACTTGCGAGGCATAAAACTGATCGAACACGGGATCGCCTGCGAGGCCCGATCCGGGCCATTGCGTATGCAGACGCGCCTGCGGCCAGAGCTTGGAGCGCTCCGGCGCGGTGAAACGCTGCTCGGTGCCCGCGAGATCGGGAAAAGCTTGCGGCCCTTCGGTGTCGGAATCATAGCTGGCGCGGCCGCGCCCGGGCTGGTCGATGACATAGACCGCATAACCCTGGCGCAGGAAATATTCCGCCCAGCCCATGCGGCCATCCGGCGTGCCGGTGAAATTGGTGCCGGTTTGGATCGCACCATGCACCATCACAATCGGATAGCGATGCGTCTGATTCTTCGGGATCTGGAATTCCGCATAGATCTGGCCCGCCATCACGCGCTTGCCGTTGACCGTGGAATATTTCCCGCCCGCGAAGAGATAGCCTTGCTTGGCGACGGGCGGCGCATCGGCGGCCGGGGCAGCTTGCGCCATTACGAATGCCGATCCCGCAATCCCGAACGCGATCAGACATGCGGCGATGCGTTTGCGTCTCATCCTGGTCCCCTTTGCTTGCGAAAAGCCTATTCCAGCCGGTCTCCGAGAAGTTTCTGTTTGATATAGTCCAGTCTCTGTTCTTCATCATGCGACAGCACGACGGTGACGTTCTTCTCGTTTCTGGTGAGCATATTTAACCAGGCCAGCTCGGCGTCGATGGAAACCACGTCTTCGGTGATCCAAGGCGCATCCTTACCGGTGATCGTGCGTACGCCGTCCATGTGCCAGGCGACATCGCCGGCGAGCACATATTCCTTCCCTGAATCGAGCACGAGATAGATCATCTGCGAGCCCGGCGTATGGCCCGGCGCCTTGATCAGCGTCATGCCCGGCGCGAAGGGATAATATTTCTCGTAGTCGATGACGATAAAGCGCTTCGCCACGTCGGGCGTGATTTTGATCTCCGGCATTTGCGGCTCGGTCAACAGCGTCTGCACCTGAGTGCGCGTCAACACCGTCTTGGGCGCCAGCTCGGCGAAGAAGGGCGAGCGGATGACGCCCGCGATGTGGTCGCCATGCTCATGCGTCATCACGATGGCTTTGGCGGCCCGCAGCGCTCGTTCCACCTGCTGCGCCTGTTCGGGGAAATAGGGCTCTTCCACGCCGCGGCCGAAGAATTTGTGGACCTGCAAGTCCATGCCGGAATCCACCATCACGGTGCCGTCGCGATAGACCACCTGGAATGCCGTGCGCGCCTGGATGCTCGGGTCTTTGGGCGCTCCCTTGACGGAGAAATTCTTGGTGCGGCGGCTCTCGGCGAATTTGAG